>CACGGY010000011.1 GCA_902572675.1 uncultured Prochlorococcus sp.
AAGCAAAGATAGAAAAAGCAACACATCACTATAAGGATATCGTTAAAGAAGCCGACATACACCTTTCAATAGAAAAAAATCCAAGAGTCTCCTTCCAGACTGCAGAAGTTACAATTTTTGCGAATGGAACTGTTATTAGAGCTGAAGAAAAAACTGAAAATCTATATTCAAGTATTGATTTGGTTTCAAATAAACTTTGTAGAAAATTACGTAAATACAAAGAAAGGAACAATAAAAATATCCATAACAATCAATTTAAAAATAAAGAGTCTTTCCCAATTGAAACTACGGAATCAAATTTTTTAGATGAAGCTTTACTTAAAGAACGAATAGAAGCGAGTCTGCCTGAGCCATCTATAAAAAATAAATACTTTGAAATGAATCCAATTTCATCAGAAGAAGCAAGAAAACAATTAGATCTAATTGATCATGATTTTTATGTTTTTCGAAATAAAAAAAATAATGAACTTCAAGTTATATATAAAAGGAATCATGGAGGTTATGGACTGATTCAATCTAAATAAGTTTTAAATGCCCAATATTGAATATGAATTAAACAAGAAAATCCATGCGATAATTATTAACCCTTATCTATCCTGGGAAGATTTCTGTGTGAATTGCGATTTGATAAGAAAATACAATATCAAAAATATTTCTACTTCACTAAATTATTTAACTGATCTTAAAAACTGTTTGGGTAATTACCGTGGGGATATAAACGCACTTATTTCTTACCCTTTAGCAGATTTACCAGTTTCATTTATTGAAGAATTAGTTTGTTTTGCAAAAGATAAGGGTGCAAAAGGAATTGAATATATCCCAAACTTTATAAATTTATCCAAAAGAAATTTAGAAACTTTCGCTGCTGAAATCGAGCAAGTTAAATTATCTGGATTACCAGTTTCAATAATCATAAATAAATCAAAACTACAAGAAGAAGTTTTTATTAATGCGATAGAAATATGTTTGGAATTAGGAATAAAAAATTTTCAATTCGGGGACGGTTTTGGGACTCCTCTTACATCTAATGATGTTACCGAAATACTAAAAATAACAGGCTCACAAAATCAAATCAAAGTTGTAGGTGGTATAAAAAATCTGAAACAAGTAATTGATTTACTTGATAATGGAATTAGTTGCGTGGGTACCTCCAATTTTTGTGAAATTTTTGAAGAAGTAAACATTATTTAAATGTCAGGTTCTGGTGAGTGCAAACTAAAAGGTCTCTGTATTAAAGCTTCTCCATTAGGCGAGAATGATAGATTAATAACTATCCTTACCGATGAGCAAGGGATTGTTAGATTAGCGGCACCTGGTGCTAGGCGTCCAAAAAGTAGTCTTGCCGCAGCTACTCCCTTAACATATTTAAGTCTTCAGATTTTTGGAAAAAGAAATCTTAAATCTGTACGTCAAATTAAAATATTAAAAAGCTATTCTGGCCTAGGTAAAAATATTGAATGTCTTGCAGCCGCACAAGCAATAACTGAATTAACATTTCTATTAGTAGGTAATAATGACAAGCAAGAAGACTATTTATCTTGCGTTCTTGCCCATCTTGATAGGATTTATTTATATAAAGAGTCTCAAGAAGAAGATATTAAAATGCTCTCTATGAGTATTCAATCTTTAATCCATCTATTAGCCATCGGGGGTATTAATTTACCAATTCATCATTGTTGCAAAACTGGAGAACCTATTATTCCACCTTTAGGAAATTGGGAATGGAGTTGTTATTATTTGCCAAGTGAAGGGTTTTCATCCATAGAAGATCCTCAAAGTAATCTAAAAATAAATGCATCTGAAGTTGCTCTATTACAGAGACTTCTTTTCCCAGAATTACCAATAAAATCTAATGGAGAGTTGTTGGGTCCAAAAAAAGTCTGGCTAAAAATATTATTCATTATTGAGACATGGATATCTACTCAATTAGAGAAGGATCTATCTTCATTAAAAATGTTGAGAGAAATATATAGTTAGCATTTTCATGAAGCATTAAAAAATTTAAAAAATATGATCATGGCGCCTTTGCCTGTTAACTTTATAAATAGTTAATTCAATTAATGTGGTTCATATTGCCTGGTTGGGAAAAAAATCCCCTTTTTGTGGAAATGTAACTTACGGTAATTCAACAACTAAGGAATTAAAGGCCAGAGGACATAAAATTAGTTTTATTCATTTCGATAATCCCTCTAATTCAAATTCATCAAAACCATTATTTCTTGCAAATGATCCTGATGTAAGTCTCCCATATTTAATAAAATCTCAAGTTTATACAATACCCTCGCCAAGGGCAGAAAAAGAACTAAGACTATCATTGGAAAGATTAAAACCTGACATTGTACATGCAAGCCTAACTTTATCTCCTTTAGACTTTAGACTTCCAGAGCTTTGTAATAAAATTAATGTTCCTCTTGTAGGAACATTTCATCCACCATTTGATACAAAAAATAGAAATCTAACTGCGAGCACACAACAATTAACGTATCAACTTTATGCTCCCTCTTTAGCAAAGTTCGATAAAATAATTATTTTTTCTGAACCTCAAAAAAATGTTCTTGAGAAATTAGGAGTACCTAAAGAAAAACAAATAATTATTCCAAACGGAGTTGATGAAAATATTTGGAAACCTTTTTGCGAAAAAAGTAAAAAATATAATCAGGTTAAAAACAAACTTGGAAATGAAAGAATCTTTTTATACATGGGAAGGATTGCAAATGAAAAAAATATCGAGGCACTTTTACGTTCTTGGCGCCAAACAAGAACTCAAAATTGCAAATTAGTTATTGTTGGGGATGGACCAATGAAGCCAATCCTTGAAAATAGTTTTTCTAACCTTGGAAATGAGAAATTAATTTGGTGGGGTGCCGAATTAGATTTAGAAACTAGGATAGCAATAATGCAAATAGCAGAAGTATTTTTCTTGCCAAGCTTAGTAGAAGGTTTATCATTATCACTTTTAGAGGCAATGTCGGCTGGTACTGCTTGTGTAGCTACAGATGCCGGAGCGGATGGTGAAGTTTTAGATAACGGAGCAGGAATAGTAATTTCAACTGATAATGTTGCTGCACAATTAAAAACTATAATCCCAATTCTTATAGAACACCCTTCATTTACAAAAGATCTTGGAGAAAAAGCTAGAGAACGTGTACTCGAGAGATACACAATTACACAAAATATAAATTCACTTGAAAAAGTTTATATGAACTTAAAAGATATTTGAAAAAACTAACGAAACTCTTTACTTCGATTGCTAGCTGAAATTATTGATTCAATTAATGCTGACCTTACACTCTTTTTTTCTAAAACCCTTAAAGCAGAGATAGTTGTTCCACCTGGAGAGGTTACTAAATTTTTAAGCTCAGAAGTAGTAAGTTTATTTTCCTTTATTAAACAAATAGTCCCTAGTATCATTTCCATAACAAGTTCCTCTGAAATTTTTTTTGGTAATCCCCCGCTTAATCCTCCATCACTTAATGCTTCTATAATCAATGCAATAATTGCAGGACCTGATGAAGTTAAAGCTAAAAATATATCAAGGTAATCTTCGGGAAATTCATAAATTTTACTTGTATTTTCAAATAATTTTTTTGTAAATTGTTTCTGATCTTCTGTAATTTCTTCTCCCCAAGAAATCCCTGTTAAACCTTTTCCAATAGTTATTGGAATATTTGTAACCACTCTCACACATTTATGATTAGGAAACTTTTGAGTTAGTTTATTTATTGAAACCCCCGCAAGAATTGAAACTATTAAATTGTTCTTGTTTTTTATATGAGGGGCCTCGCTTATATCATTTAATTGTTGGGGTTTTATCGAAAGAAGTTTATATTGACAATCCCAAATTATTTTTGACTCTTTAGAACTTGATTTATAAACATTTATATTATGTTTGTAATTTTTTTTTATGTTTTCTAGACTTTTTTCTGTATTTACAACACAAAAAACATTCTCTGGCTGAATTAATTTGTTATCTAATAGAGGGGTAACTATAGCACTTGCAATATTTCCAAAACCAATAATCGCAATTTTATCAGTCACAGATTAATCATGAATATGCACTTAATTTAGAATTACCCCATGCTGGTTCAGGAGTAGTATTTTTGCCCAAACTATATTGTGGTGTGTTTTCTGTAGACAAAGAAGAAGGAGAAGCTTCTTCTGGGGAAGAGCTAGTTACATTTACACAACTTGGAGCAAAAAGAAAAATACTTTCACCGACTCTCTCTTGATGTCCATCAATTGCATATGTGCCCCCAGCAATAAAATCAACCGCTCTTTGAGCTTGATCAGGATCCATCATAGTTAAATTGAGAATTACAGTTTTTCTTTCTCTTAATGCTTGTATAGCTTGAGGCATCTCATCAAAACTTCTTGGTTCCATTAAGCTTACTTCTGAGGATGAATTTGAGATCCCAGGCATACCAACTACTTTTGATGATCTGTTGTTATTCATAAAATCGAATGGATTTGAATTTGCAAGGGCATTTGCATTCTTAGTATTTTGTTTGAAATTATTAATATCATTTAATTCATCCTCTGATTCATAATCTAATTCATCAAAATCATCATCGAGATACTCATCTCCAGCAACAACTGCCTTTAATCTAGAAAGAAGTGACACCTTTTAAATCCTCTTGAAATTGATTACTAAGGCTTAAGAACCTTAAGTAGTAGATTCATTACTTGAATGAAAATCTACCTATACTTAAATAACGTTTGTTCTACTTAACTGCAAGTTTAAAAATAAGATTTTCATAAAAAGATAATTTATAAAGATCTACTTCCAAAAATCAATGACCCTAATCTTATCCAAGTTGATCCAGCGTCAATAGCTTCCTCCCAATCACCTGACATCCCCATGGAACAATCCGGTAGTTGCAGTGAATCAGCGAGAGCACGACATTTTTTGAACAATCCTGAATTTTCTTTAGAGCTAAGTCCTTTAGGATTGATAGTCATCAAACCGGTTAATGAAACATTTTTCAACTCTTTAATTTCTCTCCATTTCAAAACTAAAAATTCAGGATTAAAGCCTCCTTTAGTAGGGTCATCACCCAACTTAACCTGCAACATTATTAATGGATTTTTCTTCTCTTCACGTGAAATATTAGATATCTTTTGCAACTTTTCAAATGAATCTACCGAATGAATATATTTAAAATTTTGAACTATTTTTCTTATTTTATTACTTTGTATTCTTCCAATAAAGTGCCAATTTATTTGTTTAAGATCTTTTAAGGTTTGTTGTTTTTCAAACGCCTCTTGAACCTTACTTTCACCAAAATCGATCTGACCTATATTTTGAATAGTCTTGATTTCTTGACTTTTAAATCCTTTACTTACCGCAAGAATATTTACATTTGATGGTATCTTATTTTTTATTTTTAAGTAATTTGCAGGGTTCACCTTTTATAAGAAAGTTTGCGTAAATAAATTCTCCCACTTAGATAGTTCTTCAGATCCTTTTCTTCTAGCTTTTTGAAGGTTTAATTCAGCCTGATTACGGGCATCTAAATAAGGTATAACTTCAAAAAAAACTTCTCTCTGTCGAACTTCTACCAAGAAAAACATTTTTTGAGCGTATAAAGTCGCATAAATATCTCTCCCATCATTTCCAGGAGAAACTTGGTACAACATGCCAAATGTTGGATGGTTTAAATAACGCTCAGAACTCAAACCTAAAATATTTTGTTATTTATAATGCACCATACAGTTTTCTAAGAAAAATTGCTATGCAAATAAAAAAAATCGATAATGTATTAACAATTACATTAATAGATTTTGAAGGATAAAGAGTTCTAAATCTGTTGGTTTTTATAATAATTTTTTTCTTTGAGAGTAATGATTCTGCTCCACGATCAATTCTCAGAAATATATTTTGAAATAACCTTTCCACTAATATTAATAAAACATTAAAGGATTTCTTTAATCCTAAATTTCGAAAATTTATTGATCTAACTGAAACTGATTTAATGATATTTTGAAGCTCTTCCTGCACTAGAGGAATAAAACGTAATGCAATTAACAATTGAAAAAGCCACTTACTAGTTGGCAGTCCAATCTTTCTTAATGGATACATAAACCAACTTAATCCCCAAACAATGTCTTCTTGCAATGTTGTTAAAAGCATCAAATTTACACTATGAATAACGGTAAATATCAATGTGGAGGTTTTAATTCCTAATTCAAAGGCTTTTCTTGATAAGTTGTAGGGACCAAAATTAATAAACCATATCTTCTGCGAAGGAATTTGCAAAATATTCCATTCTTTTTGGTTTTCCAGTACCACTTGCAACTCATTTGGATTTCTTAAGAAACCATCAAGAGATTGAATATCAGACGAGGCAACTATAGATATACATCCAATTAATAGTGATAAAAATGAGAGAAAAAATAATGATCGCCACCATACTCTAGATGGCAATAAACTTAAAAAAGTAATTAATAGTAAAAAACCAACTAAACTCAATCTCCATATTGGACCTGCCCAAATTGGAGTGATTAAGAATATCATTACGATAATTATTTTTAATCTACTATCTATAATTCTTAGCCAACTTCTATTACCATGAACGTATTGACCAACAGAAAATTTGGTTAGCAAATTCATTAATCTTTTTGAATTAACTCTATATTTTCTCTCTCGACTTCTTTATTCAAAGCTCTTTGCTGTTTCCCTCTCCAAAGCAAAATAAGGGGTGTGCCTTCAAAGCCTAAATTTACTCTAATTTGTTTTTCAATATATCTTCTATAAGTTATTCCGAATAATTTAGGGTCATTTACAAAAAGAGTGAAAGTAGGAGGTTTGTTCTTTACTTGAGTACCGTAATAAAGCCTACCTTGCTTACCGCTTCTCTTCGTAGGAGGACTTTTCCAACTAATTGATTCTTTAAGTACTTCATTAACTACAGATGTTGTAACTCTTCTTCTATGTTGATTTACAGCATTAAGAGCATGCTCAAAAATATTATCAACTCTTTGACCAGTAAGGGCAGATATAAAAATCATTTTTGACCAGTGTAAAAAATAAAGTTTAGATCTAAGTTCTTTCTCTACTTGATAAATTGTTGAACTATTTTTTTCTACAAGATCCCATTTATTAACAACAATTATACAAGCTCTGCCTTGTTCCTCTATGCGCCCTGCCAGCTTCTGGTCTTGATCGGTTACTCCATCCATAGCATCTATAACTAAAACACAAACATCACTTCTATCTATAGATTTAAAAGCCCTATTAATACCAAAGAATTCAGTGCCATATTTAACATTTTTCTTTCTTCTAATCCCTGCAGTATCAATAATTTTCCAATAATTATCACCTTTTTTAATAAGCGTATCTATTGAATCAGTTGTCGTACCACTTATATCACTAACTATTGCTCTTTTTTCTCCACAGATTGAATTCAACAAACTAGATTTACCAACATTAGGCCTACCAATAATTGACATCATTATCTTTTCTTCATCATCCTGGATATTATTTTCCGGAAGTTCGCCAATAACGAGATCTAAAAGATCTCCAGTACCTGAACCATGAATAGCCGAAACAGGGTTAGGGGCGCCCAATCCTAATTTCCAGAACTCTGAAGCTAGGGATATTCCTAGAGTAGTCGATTCGCATTTATTAACAGCAACAATTGTTTTGCATCTTGAGTTTCTTAACCATTTTGCTATTGATAAATCACCATCAGTAACTCCTTGATTCCCATCTACCACAAGTAACGCGAGTGAAGCCTCTTCTAGAGCCAAGAAAACTTGTGTCCTTATCTCTGGGAGAAATTCACTATCGTCATCAAAAACTAAACCTCCAGTATCAACTATTTGAAATTCCTTACCTCCCCATGAAGCATTTTGATAAGTTCTATCTCTTGTAACACCAGGCTTATCAAATACTATTGCATCATTGCTTTGGCAAAGACGATTAACTAAGGTCGATTTCCCAACGTTCGGTCTTCCGATAATTGCTATTGTAGGAAGAATCAATTCTTCTCTCCAAAGAAAGTAGTATCTATACAACTATACCTTTAATAGAATTATTTACCTTATTCAAAAAAACTTATTTAATTTCTGGATCGCCAAAATGTCCTTTAACTGGATTAACAGGGGGAGAACTAGGACTTGGCATTAATCCATTATCTTTTGAAAAACAATCATTTTCAATCGCCCAATAAATCAACCAATTTACTGCGGTCGCTCTTCTAGTTCTTCTTGGATAGAGTTCATTAATGTTATAACCTTTAAAATTAAGAAAATTTTTCAATCCCTGTTTATAGTCTTTTGGAATTGATCGAGTCAAATGTACTGAGGCTGGTCGCTCTGAAATAATTTGAGGAGCTTTTTCAAATTTTTCTGACCAATAAGTAGGAGTTAATGCGCTAAATGCCCAATCATTTATAGATAGTTCTTTAATGTAAAAAAGTCTTTCCCAAACTAATTCACAAACAAATACATCACTAACCTTATCTTCAAGAATAAAAAATAATAGTCTTTTACATATTGGCCATGTAAATTGATTTTCAACTAATTTTTCTTTTTTATGCATTAATCGAATCTTATCAAAATCAAAGAAAAATAAGGCATAACGTCCTTATTATATTTGGATGCATATTGAATAATTTGATCAGGCGTCCCAACACTTAAAGCTATTAATGATTTTTTGATAATATCCTCTTTTTTCAAAGTTTCCCTAACTAAATTCCATCGTTTACCAATTTTCATAATGGCTAAGACCGTTTTATTATCTCTACTCTCCTTAATTAGGGATGTTAATTCTGAATTGGAAGAGGGGCACTCTTTGATTATTAAAGTCTCACCTTTTTTAACTAAATCAAAATCTTTCAAAGCTGCTGCTGCTGATAGAGAAGAAATTCCAGGTATGGTTTTGGTAACGATTTCTGGATAATTTTGCTTTATTATCCTCAAAATATTAGAAGAACTTGCAAATATTGAGGTATCTCCTAGACAAAGTAAAACAACTGATTCACCATTTTTTATAAATTTCACAATTTTTTCTACTGCGATAGACCATATTTCTTCAGGATCAAAATCCTTCCTAGCCATTGGAAAGATGATAGGTATATTTTTTTTAAATTTGGTGTATTTCTTGACTATTTTTGCAGCGAAACTCTTTTTATTATCATCTGATATTGGAAATACTATAACTTGCGCTTTTTTTATTGCATCCACAGCAGCAATTGTTAAAAGCGATGGATCTCCAGGGCCAACCCCAACGATG
Organism: uncultured Prochlorococcus sp.; assembly: GCA_902572675.1. Lineage (GTDB taxonomy): Bacteria > Cyanobacteriota > Cyanobacteriia > PCC-6307 > Cyanobiaceae > Prochlorococcus_A. Next base: position 9,236 of record CACGGY010000011.1, read on the forward strand.
GTAAATGATGCTAAATCACTTTTGTAACCTTTTAATACTTTAAAAAATTTTTTTATTAACATTCTTAATTTTATTATTTCTAGCTATGGACCCTTGGCATGGTACAAGTCTTAGCAAGAATTTCTGACTCAATTTCAGACAACTCCTCTAGCCTTTTGAAAGTTTGATTCTTAGAGAATTTAGCTTGCGCTAGTTTCCAATAAATTCCAAAGTGCCTTGCCTCACTCTCGAGCAAAGATTTATAAAGAATTTTAAAAGATTCTTCTCTAGAATTTAGAGCAAGCAAGCTTAATCTTTCATGACTTCTTGCTTCAATAAGTCCTGCAATTAAGAAACTATCAAGCATTCTATCAGGCTCTTCCTTTCTTATATTATTAGACAATTCGGCACCATATGGAGGTGGTTTTAAGGACTTAAGAGAATGTCCAAGATCCTTTAAAAAATAAAGTATTTTTTCAAAATGTTCTAATTCCTCTCTCGCTATTGGACTTAGAACTTCTGCTAAATTTGGTTCTGTTGGATATCTAAACATCAATTGAATAGCCACTCCTGCTGCTTTTCGCTCACAATGAGCATGGTCAATAAGAATATCTATAGGATTAGATAATGCGAGTTTAATCCACTCATCTGAGGTTAATGAGGATAAATATTTAATATGAGAAGAAGGCCTTTTAAAATCGACTAGCATTTAATCTTTACTAATTAAATATCCAATGATTCCTTCAAGAGCTAAGGAATAACTTGATATTCCGAATCCACTGATTATTCCTACAGCTTTATCTGTAAGAAAAGATTCTTTACGAAAGTCTTCTCTACTAAAAATATTTGAAATATGTAACTCTACAAATGGAATTTTTGAGCCAATTAAAGCATCACGAATCGAAATAGAGGTATGAGTAAATGCACCAGCGTTTATAAGAATGCCTTGGATACTTTTAACAGAGTCATGAATTTTATCAACTATTTCACCTTCATGATTACTTTGAAAACATTCAAGGAGGATTTTTTTACTTTCTGCAGTTTTTTTTAAGTCTTTTTCGATATCACTCAGTGTTTTATTACCATATATTTCAGGTTCTCTAGTACCTAAAAGATTTAGATTTGGTCCATTTATCAATAAAATATTCATCATCAATAAAGTCTTTTCTTTACAAATGCTATCTAGAAAGAAACAAAAAAACCAAAACAATTCCACACAAAGTGTCCATTAACTGATAAGTTCAAATAGTGGGGGTCGGTGCCCGAGTGGTTAAAGGGGGCGGACTGTAAATCCGCTGGCTCTGCCTACGTTGGTTCAAATCCAACCCGGCCCACTTGTATTTATTGCCCTTGTAGCTCAGCGGTAGAGCACTCCCTTGGTAAGGGAGAGGTCTCGGGTTCAAGTCCCGACGAGGGCATACCCAAAAGCCTAACTACCGCAAGGGTTTTAAAGAATTTAAAGTTTTGCCAAAAACCCTCCCAACCATCCAACCCTCTCTAATTAATGAAGAGCTATCAGTAGGTTCAGCATGGGATACAGGGACAGATGATGACCCACATTGGGGCTAAATCCCTCATCTAGAGAGTGGTTACTCTCTAATCCTTTGATATGAATTTACTTCTGATCTTTCAGAAGCAAAATAGTGCGATAACTAGTGCATTATTGACAATTAATCTAAAATAAGGGGCAATTAGCTCCTTTTTTTTTTTAATATGTTTATATAAATTCCTTAAGTTTATGCGTTCACTTTTATTATTGCCTTTGCTTTTAGGTTTTTCATTTCCAGCGAATGCAAAGTCAGAGACTTACTTTATTGATGTTTCAGCAGAAAGTATAGAAAACTATATTCTTAGTGGTAAAGATAAAAATGGATCTGTAAGTGGGAATGATCCTACAGTTACTGTTAATAAAGGAGATACTATTGTTTTTAATGTTGATGCGTTTAGTCATCCGTTTTATATAAAGACTGAATTTTCTCGTGGAGGCGGTGATCAAGTAACCAAAGGGACATTATCAGGTACCCCTGGAACTCAAGATGGAAAACTATCATGGAACACAACGGGTGTATCAGCTGGGAAATACTATTATGTTTGTTCTCCTCATGCACCTTTTGGGATGGGAGGCTCAATTATTGTTGAATAAATAAATGAAACGCTTACTACTCCCATTACTAGCTGCCCTCGCTTTACCAACTGCTGTTAATGCTGAAATATCTGATGAATTACATAAAAAATGTTTAGAAGCACGAGATTATGCAGGATGTGTGAAAACTAATAAAAAACTATCTCATAAAAAAGATAAGGAAATATCAGGGATTGGAATAAGGCTTTTTCTCAATAGTGACACTGCTGAATTAACTATTCAATCTGTAATAAATGATTCACCTGCTGCTTCAGCTGACATTAAACCAAATGATGTAATCATAAAAATAGATGGCAAATCAACTAAAGGAATGGGTATAAATGAAGCTGTTTCTCTCATAAAAGGACCAAAAGATAAGCCAATTAAATTAGTTTTATCAAGAATTAATGAGGCAGGTAAAAAGGAAAAAATAAATGTTCGATTAGTAAGAGATACTTTTAAAGTCTCAACAAAAGACTATTTATATGAAGGTGATTTAAGGAGGCAATTAGAGTTTTTCTTTCCAGAAAATATAAAACAGATTTTTCCAGAAAATGATTCCTCGTCAAAGCTCAAAAAAGGAACTTCAATTTAAATTTCTGAATGAAACGCATACTCCTAGTTGAACTTTTATTAGTTTTAATTACCATAATTTATGTTTCTCTAAACCCAATTTCAAGAATTTATATTGCTGATTATTTAGAAAAGATATCCTTATTTTTATTTAAAACAGTAAGTGAAGAAGATTTAAATAAGTGGTATGAGAAAAGAGATAAGTATGAATTACTTGAGAAATTAGGAGGAACTGCTTATTGATTGACAGTCGATCTAAACTGAGAGGGATAAAACTCTCTTTTTTTATGACTGCTCAAAATTTTATGAATGTTGTTCGATTTAAATTAAAATCTGATTGTGTAGATAAGTATTTCGAAGTAATAGATAAAACAAGTTTTGAGGGGATGACTCAAAGATATATCGCTAAAACTGGAGATTATGATTACTGTTTTGTTGGGATCTGGAAAAGTGCAGAAGCTATTTCAGCTCAAAGACCAGCTATGATTGCTCACCTTGATGAGGTTAGAGGATTTATGGAAGAGTTGTCTCCAGAACTTGGAGTTACTGACCCTGTTTCAGGAAATATTGTTTCTAAAGTTGGATATCACGATTGACAGTCGATCTACCATAATTAGCATTTAGCTCCTTCTCAACCTCTTTGAGTTCCTCTCAATAATTCTCGTAATTTTAACCTAAGACTAAAAATGAAATCAGGTTCAGAAAACCAACTATCTTTATCTGTTATTTCTACAGTTTCGTTTAAAAATTTAGCGGAAGAAGTCAAAGAATTTGCAATAATTACTTTTGATTTTGGACTTGAGTAAATAAATCCAATAATTAACACAATTAAAAATATGGACCCTTTAACTTTAAGTGATTTAATAAATTCTTTTTTTAAGTAACCCAAAATAGTTTAAAAATTAAATTTATTTTAGGAGTTGATATTTAAAGACAGATTAAATTGACAGTCAATCTAAAATAAAAAAAGTAATAAGTTTTTATAAATGAGTAAATTTTCCTCTCAGGAAATAGAAAGTCAATACAACTTGATAAAAACGCTTTTATCTAATCCTGAAAAGTATAAAGATGCGATAGATGCAGTTAAAAAAGATATTACTTATATGCCACTAGAACTAAAGAAAAAACTTGAAGAAGAAAATATTACTTTATAAATAATATTTTGGAAGACTTAGAAATATTTACTAAATAAAGCATCAAAGGAACTTCTACTAGTACCCCAACTATGGTAGCCAAAGCAGCTCCTGAATTAATACCAAAAAGAGTTATCGATACAGCTACTGCAAGTTCAAAAAAGTTTGAAGCGGCTATCATCGAGCCTGGACAGGAAATAGAATATTTTTGCCTAAAAAACTTCATTGAAAAAGCAGTTAAATAAAAAATAAAAAGAGTCTGTATTATTAATGGAATTGAAATTAAGATTATATGAATAGGATTTTGTAATGTAGATTTTGATTGAACAAAGAATAATAAAAAGACAGTAAGAATTAAAAAAAATAACGAATAACTTTTACTTTTATTCAAAATACTTTTTATTCTTTTTTCGCTATTGATTTTATTTTTTAAAAATATTGCTAGAAAAAGTGGTACCAAAATAAAGATTATTACAGAACCGAAAACAGTATCTAAAGGGATATCTATACTGTTAAATCCTAAAAGAATTTTTGACAAAAATGGAAAGGCTAAAATTAATATTAGATCATTAATAGCTACTTGTATTAAAGTAAATAAAGGATCGCCTTTAGCAAGATTACTCCAGACAAAAACCATTGCTGTACATGGTGCTATTCCTAATAGAATCATTCCAGAAACATATTCTTTAGCAAGTACAGGATCTATAAAATTACCATATAAAAAATATAAAAAAGAGGCTGCAATGATTGCCATTGAAACTGGTTTTATTAACCAATTAATAAAAAGGACAATAGAAAATCCTTTAATCTTATATTTCAAATTTATTATTGACTTGAAATCTATTGATAACATCATTGGGAAAATCATTCCCCAAATAAGAATTGCTATTGGAAGATTTATTCTTGAGAGTTCTAATCCGCCTATAATTTGAGATAAATTAGGAAATAAATAACCGGATAAAGATCCAATACACATTGCTAAGAAAACCCAAATACTTAGATATCTATCAGAAAATTGCATTTAAAATTTTTTAATCAATTATTAAATTTAGCAAAATTTTTTGGCCTTAATCTTAACTTAATTTACCCATAATAAGCTCTTAATAATAGCTATTTTTATATGTCAATTAAGGCGAAATATGTAGGTGAATTTCAGAGTGAAATTATCTTCGAAAATCAATTAAAAATAAAAACAAATTCGAATAGAAATTTACATGATTCTTGCGAACAGACTAAACCCTCAAATCTATTGTCTGCATCTTTAGCTTCTTGTATTTCAACAACTCTTGGAATAATTCTAGAAAAGAATAATATTGAATCAAAAAGTTTTTATGTTGACATTATCTCTAAAAGTGATGTTCAAAATAATAAAATTTCAACCTTGCATTGTAAAATATGCCTTCCACTTATTAAGAAATTAAAAATAAAGAACTTTATAAAAGAAAAAATTGAATCATCATTCATAAGCAATTCTCTTAAAGAATCTATAAATATAAGCTATGAATATATTTTTAATAGATAGCTAATCTTTCGGCAACAATCATTTCTTTATAAGTATCTAATTCTTCAACTTCTTTTAGAGAAACCTTTCCTCTATCATCCCATTTTCTTAATCGAACTGCATCTTTGAAGTATTTATTATTTTCTAGTTCATTAATCTCTTCTTTATTTAAAGCACCACCTTGTACCTTAAAACTATTTTTAGATGCTTTAGATAAACTTTCATAATAAGAATTATCGATTGAGCATAAATATCTTTTTGCTACAACGTGTAAGCGAATACTTTCTGTAATTTCTTCAGAGAAAAAATCTTTTAAAAAATTTGAAGCAATATTTTCATGGTTAAGATCTTTTTTTAAGAAATCATTTTTTGAGTCATTTTCATCGATTAGAAGATGACCTATATCGTGTAACAAAGAAGCAATTACTATATGCCTTCTGCCATCTTCAGTGCGAGCGAGTGAAGCTGTTTGGAGACTATGTTGTAATTGAGTGACTGATTCATCATAATTAGTTTTTCCTTCCTCCTTAATAAAGTCAAATAATAAATCTACAAATTCATTGTTATCAGAATTTTGTAATTTGTTTTTGAAGTTTTTAATAGTTTTGTATTTCATTTAATTGCTTCTCCTTCAAAGTGACCTATTAAACTTACATATCCATCTTTAAGAGAGTTCTTTTTAAAGTCATAATAATCTTTTCTTAAATCGCCTTCAGTTTTAGCATTATAAGTTACATAGAGCGCTCTTCTTGGACGACTAGATTTATTTGTTGAACTTCTGTGAGGAACAAAAGAATCAAAAAATACTGCGCCTCCTTTTTTAAGAGGTATCTTCTCCCAAACAAATTTTTCTGCGGTTAGTGAATCTATACACCCCTTTTCATCAATATTTATTATGCCCTCATTATTTCTACCTCTTGCAAATTCCAAACATCCATTATTTATATCAGAGTCATCTATAGCTAATAGCATTGTTATGTGTTTTTTCCCAAAAGGATAAGCAGGAGCATCTTGATGAGGTGCATATCCAGCTCCCCCTGGGTATTTATAATTTATTTTTTCCTTGAATAATATTGGTTCATCATCAAATAGCATAGTTAAATAATCTTTTATTGATGAACTTAAAAGAAATTCCCTAAAAGATGTATGCGAGCTTACAAAGTTTTCTGTTCTTGAAAGCACTTTACCATTAACTGTTTTTTCATAATGATGGTTAACCTCTTTAGAGTCGTTAAGTTCACTAATCCATTTTTCAATTGCCTCTAAATCACTTTGATTTATTAGGTTCTCATTAACTATAAATCCGTCATTATCGAATTTTAATTTTATATTGTTCAAAACTGATTCCACCTCAATACAAGTCTTAACAAGATATTAAACATTTATGATTAAGATAAATTTAAGAAGAAAAGATAATTAAGAATGCCAATTTCAATTAGAAAAATATATTCTAATCAAACTATTGATATAAGGCATGAAGCTATTTGGCCAGATAAAAAAAGAGAATTTTGTATTCTTGAAGATGATAAAAATGGGACACATTTTGGTTTATATAAACAAGAGGAATTAATATCAATAATTTCACTTTTCATGAGAGAAAATAAAGCAAGAATTAGAAAAATGGCCACAAAACCTGCTTATCAAAAAAAAGGATTTGGGTCTAAATTAATTTGTCATTCAATTTCTTTCTTAGAATTAAAAAACATAAATTATATTTATTTATTTTCTAGAAAAAAAGCCCAAATGTTTTATGAAAAATTCGGTTTTTTATCTGAAGGTGATTATTTCAAAAAAGAAAATATCTCTTATATAAAAATGTATAAAACTATTAATGATATAAAAAGTTGATAATATTTTGAGCAGCTTCTAATTCAATAAAAAGTCTAACTTCATCAACTGCCGAGCCAAGATGAGGAGTAAAAAAAGTCTTATCTTTTAAATTTAATAATTCCTGATTAATTTTTTTTGGTCGATCTTTTATCGATAAATCTTCAAATTCAAAGACATCTGAAGCATATCCTCCTATGTGCCCAGAATTAATTGCTTGTGCAATTGCACTCTCATCTACTACAGAACCTCTTGAAGTATTAATAATTAAACAATTTTTTTTTATTTTTAAAATATTTTCAAAGTTAATAAAATGGTAAGTATCGTTTTTCAAAGGTAAAAGAATAACCAAATAATCAGCCTTCTCAAAAAGATCATTTAATTCCAGATATTTGGTGTTTAGTTGTTTTTCATCTATTGAATCTAATTTTTGTAAATCATAATAAAAAAGTTTTACATTAAAACCTTTAATCTTCCTAGCTACTTCAACCCCTAATTTACCCATACCCAGAAGACAAACATTTTTCCCTTCAATCCCATTTGAGAAGAATTTTGGTTCCCAACCTTTAAACTTTTCAGATCTAACATATTCATCACCTATTAGTAGATTTCTTGATAAACCAATAAGAAGTCCCAACGTTAACTCTGCTGTTGGCGAAGCAAGTAAATCTGGGATCATTGTAAATTTAATATTTCTTTTTATGCACTCTTCCAAATCAATATTGTCAAATCCTCTTAGTGCTCCAGAGATGATCTCTAAATTTTTTGAATTATCTAAAAAGTTTTTATCAATTCTATCTGGCATGAATACCATCACACCATGTGCATCTTTACATAAGAACTTTAATTTTTCATAAGTTAGAGGTTTATCATTTTGGTTACTAATTACTTCAAAATTTTTTTCTAATAACTCAATAACTTCAGTATGAACTTTATTGGAAATAACAACCTTCTTCATTTAATGAGAATTATTCAGATACTGATTTCCTGAGATAGTTACTCATGCTATCTAATACAGTTACTACGACTAAAACTACTATTAATAAAGCTGATACTTGAGCATAATCCATTATCCTCAAAGCACTTATGATCTCTAAACCTATACCACCAGCCCCTACAGCGCCCACAACCATTGAAGCTCTAAAGTTGTATTCCCATCTATAAAAAGTAACATCAGCCATAGCAGGAAAAACTTGAGGAAGAATGCTATGCACAATAACTTGTAGATCACTTGCGCCAGAAGCTCTAGCTGCTTCTATAGGTTCCTTGTCACAAAGCTCAATAGCTTCAGCATAAAATTTACCTAACATTCCCACAGAATGAAGACCTAATGCCAATGTCCCAGGTAGAGCACCAAAGCCAATCATTGCAACTAGAATAATTCCTAAAATTAATTCAGGAACAGCTCTTGTGACGTTTAAAATTAGTGTTGCTAAGTTGTAAACAATTGGATTTATAGTTGTATTTCTTGCAGCAAAAAAACATAGAAGTAAAGATAAAAAAACAGAAATCGAAGTTCCTGCGATACTCATTGCCAAAGAGTCTATTAAAGGTTTAAACCAAGTTCCAGCTCTTGAGAAATCAGGAGGAAACATTTCCGGCAGTAATTTTAAAACTGCCGGAATGCCTGTACTTATCCTTTCAAAATCGAAAAGACCTACAACTGCTAAAGAAGAAAATACAAATATCAAAATTATGAGAACCCTGAAAAATTGTTTTTTCCAAGTCCTCCTTTCAACCTCTAAAATTCTTTTGAATTTATCCATTTAATAATTTTTTTATTTGTATTTTTAAAGTGATTTTTTACTTAACAAACTTAGAAAGATCAAGACCTAGAAGTTTGCCTGCTTTTCTAATACCGTCATAATCACTATCAGTTATAGATGCGAAACCATCAGCGTTAAAAGGTTTTAGGACTTTGTCACTATCTAGATCTAAGAAAGTAAATCTTATTTTTTCTTTTAATTCAGGAGATAAAGTTGAACGCATTGTCCATGGATATTGAGGAATAGGAGAAGATTGAGCAATAGTTGTTACTTTAGAAGGGTCAATAACTCCTTTCTTCTTTAGGGATTTAAGAATCGGACATGCCATTCCTCCTGCTTGAGCATTTCCATTTTGAACTGCTAAGGCAACAGCATCATGTGATCCTAGAAAAACTCCTTGAAAATCCTTGCCTTTAGTAAGTCCATTTTCAGCAAGAGTTAACTCAGGGAATAATCTACTAGAGGTTGAAGCTGGATCTCCAAGAGCAAAAGTAGTGCCTTTGATATCATCAAAACTAGTAACACCTTTTTTAGTGTTTCCAATTATGCAGGAATTATAAGTCTTAGTTCCTCCTTTAATCCTTGCTGCAAAAGGTTCAATATCACTTACTGCTTTAGCTAAAACATAAGATAAAGGTCCAAAGTAAGCTAAATCCAACCTATCATTTCTAGCTGCTTCAATCATTGAAGAATAATCAGTAGTAACAACTAACTCTATTTCCTTATCAAAGGCTTCAGTTAAGTAATCTTTTAGACCTTGATTATCTTGGATAACGGTTGCAGCATTTTCATCAGGAATTAATGCAACAATTAACTTATCAGGATCAGCACTTGGTCCAGCATTTTTCGTAGAGCATGCCGAAGTAAGCGCCACAATAGAAATAGTAAAAACGCTTAAAAGAGATTTAAGTTTCATTTTTTTGTTTAAGTTTTTTTAATGAAGTGGTTTTAAACCATTACCACTTCATTTGAGGTAAAATTTGTTTCTTCTGTTATTGGTGAAGATGAATAAATATTTTTTAAAATCTCGTCTGAAAGTTGATCTGATTTACCATTAAAAACTATTTTCCCATGACTTAAGCCAATAATTCTATCTCCATATTCTTTAGCAAAATCAACTTGGTGAAGACTAGTTAATGCGGATATATTATCTTTCTTACAAATATCTTTAAGCATCGATAAAACTTGATGGGAAGTTTTTGGGTCAAGACTAGCTATTGGTTCATCTGCCAAAATCAACGAAGGATTTTGAGCTAAAGCTCTAGCAATTCCAACTCTTTGTTGTTGTCCTCCGCTTAATTCTTTTACTTTTACAAGCGCTTTGTCTAAGAGGTTAACTCTATCTATACAATCGAGAGCAAGTTCTTGATCAAATTTTGGAAGAGGTAAAATGCTTCTAAGTAGTGAATGAAATCCAAGTCGACCAGTTAAAACATTTTGGAAAACAGTATTTCTCTCAATCAACTGATGTTGTTGAAATATCATCCCAGTTTTTTTTCTTAAATTCTGAAGATCTTTTTTATTTCTTATTTTTCCTAAATCAAAAAAATCTAACTCTCCTGAAGTTAATGGATTCAATTGATTTATTGTTCTTAGTAAAGTTGATTTACCTGCCCCAGAAGATCCAAGAATGACTACAAATTCACCTTTGTAAATATCTAAGTTTATAGATTTTAAAGCTAGGCTCTCTCCATATTTGACATTAATATTTTTTAAGGAGAGCTTATTGTTCACTAAGATTTAATCATTTAAATCCATTGAATACTGATTTGTTTATCTTTTTTTTAACTTAAAATTAATAAAAGGTTAAGCGAATTAAAATGTTTGTTTAAATTGTAAAAGCTATTACTTTTTCTTTTTTTTGAAATGAGTCAGATATAAATTTGTAAAATTTGCAATGACTAATAAGATAAGTAAGAAAGTATTTAGCTCCATATTTTTGTAAGTTTTATTAAATTGATAGCATTGACACTTACTCTTTTCAATAGGAATGTTTATTTAAGAATGTTAAAAATATTAGAAAAAAGGTTGGCTTAAATTTGAAAAAACATCTGTTTTAATTCCATTTAAAGATAATTAACTAAACCTTAATTAAACAGACTTATTTTAATTAAACAAACAATATCTTTATTATGTCTTGTTCCATAACCTCAGTTTTTACTTTTAAAATTGAAAGCACTTTCGATGAATGGGCCGCGATATTTGACAGTGCGGAAGCTGAAAAAAGACATTCTGAATTTCTCATTAAGCCACTTTTTAGAGGAGTAAGTAAGGAAGATCCTCAAAAAGTTATTGTCATTCATCAAGCTCCAGAAGGAAATGTTCAAAAGTTTGTGGAAGCTAATGGTGACTGGATGGCGACGCATAGAGTTGACCTTTCAACAATGGAAGAATCATCTTGGACTTCTTCAACAACAACGGAAAGTTGTTGTGATTAACAAATGAAAAGACTACTATTCCCACTACTAGCTCTCTCAACTATTTTTCTTGCGAGTTGTACTAGTAACTCAAACAAAATAGGTACTCAAAAGGTTTCTGAAACCCAAACGCAGAGAGAAGTTTGTCTAGATTGGTATGGCTACAGAATTGATACCAAGAAAGCAATTAATGATTTAAATCTAAAAATTGAAACCGAATCAGAATTAATGGCTTACTGCGATTTCTTCAAGAATGTAGCTGATACAAAATAGATTTTTACAAAAGAATTTATTTTTTGGTGTCTTGCGATCTCATTTCTTTTTGTGCTTCCCTAATTCTTTCTTCAAAGACTGATCTTCTATATGGAGTAACTTCTCCATTTTTAGTTGCCAAGATTTGGGCTTCATAAAGCCTCTTGGCTCTTGTAATTTTTTCTCTTATTTGAGAGAGCTCATTCATGATCTTATACAGTTAATGAGAATCCCGTTCCCTATTCTCATTTCATGCGTCCAAATAAATTGGATGAACGTAGAAGTAAGCTAACATTAAAAAAAGAAGGTCGGATTTAAGATATATTTAAAAAATCTTTAAAAGTAGTTTTTAATAAAATTTTAAATAAAAATTTTATCTAGAGGTAAAATATTCTGGGCCTCAATTTAGTCCAAATGAATTTCATTCTCTGTATCTTTATACAATCTTCTTGATTGTGGTGATTTAAGGGCGTTATTGTAATTTTCAATAAATTCCGAATCATCCAAAATAGATTTATTTTCTCTTTTAAAACTTTCTTTATAAGAATATTTGATATGCACTATTT
>CACGGY010000012.1 GCA_902572675.1 uncultured Prochlorococcus sp.
TTTAATATCATTATTTCTAATTTATTTTTTTGGGATTTCAGTTTCTGGAGCTCAAAGATGGTTAAACTTGGGCATCTTTTCTTTTCAGCCTTCAGAAGTTGCAAAATTAAGTACTGTATTAATTCTTGCTCTGGTTCTTGATAGGAAAATAATTTCAACAATAAAAGATTTATTTTTGCCCTTATTAGTAGTTATTATTCCTTGGTTGTTAATTTTTTTTCAACCTGACCTAGGAACCTCTTTAGTTTTATTGGTTTTGACAGGTGTCATGCTCTATTGGTCACAAATGCCTATAGAGTGGATTTTGATTTTAGTCTTTTTTATTGTTACTTCCATATTATATTTAACTCTACCAACTCTTCTGATTTGCTGGATTCCTTTTATAGGATATCTTGCTTATAGAGCTTCTAAAAGGAAAATTATTTTTTCTGCTCTCGCTATTTCGTTTCACTTATTGGTGGCAAAATTGACACCAATTATGTGGCAATATGGATTAAAAGAATATCAAAAAGATAGATTAGTTTTATTTTTAGATCCAAATAGGGATCCATTAGGAGGTGGATATCATTTGATACAGAGTCAAATTGCAATTGGTTCAGGAGGATTGTTTGGGACTGGTTTGTTACAAGGTAAGCTTACTAATTTGCAATTTATACCAGAACAACATACTGATTTTATATTTAGTGCTCTAGGTGAAGAGTTGGGTTTTATGGGCTGCATGGTAGTTTTATTTTTGTTCTTTTTTTTGATTAAAAAACTGATAAATACTGCAACAAATGCTAGGACTGATTTTGAATCTCTAATTGTTGTTGGCATCGCCGCAACTTTTTTATTTCAAATAATTATTAATTTATTTATGACAATTGGATTAGGACCAGTTACTGGAATTCCCCTTCCTTTTATGAGTTATGGTAGGACTTCTTTGGTGATTAATTTCATATCTATTGGATTTATTTTATCTATCTTGAAACGTTCCAGATCACTTAGAAGTTGATGAAATCACAAATAACTATAAAAACAATTCAAGATCTTCTAATTAAAAGAGAGCAAACTATATTTGTGGATGAAGATACGTCCAGAAGAATGTGGTGGGCTGCTTTAGAAGTTATTCAAAAAGATTTCCTATCTCAGAATTATAAAAAGGGAGGTGTTTGGGTTGCTTCGCCCTTGCCAGCTCTTAACGATAAAAAATTTTTTAATCAACTTCTTGGATGGCTTTGGGCACCTGAAGGGTTTCCATACTTTCAAAATGAGAATGCAGGTTTTTTACCAGTCAATAATTCAGATAAGATAAAAAAAGATTATGATTTAGTAAGTAATTATAAAGTCTTAAATCTTAGCCAAAAAGATGGTTATGAACCTTTTTTGATGATAATTACCCCAAATTTCCAATGCATATTATCAATTGTTGGAGATAAAGATAAGAAAAGTCTTTTAATGAAGTGTGATGAAGAAAGCCTAAAAATTTCTATTGAATTAATACATGCGAAATTAAAACAAGAAAATTATGAGGAAGGAGTTAAATTTAGAAATGCAATCAATAATTTAGGTAATCTTAATATAAATGGTCATTTTGAAAAATTATTTTGGCCAATACTATCCTCAAAATTAGCAAATTTGGTGCCAAACCATAATATACATAATTCTGTAAAAAACGATAAAACAAATCTGCAAATAACTGAAGCAAAATTATTACGTGCAATTTCTCATGAAGTAAGAACGCCTTTGACAACAATAAGAACCCTCATAAGTTCTACTTTGAAAAAATATAATATGGATGAATCAATGAGAAATCGTTTAATTCAAATAGATAATGAATGTAATGAACAAATTGATAGGTTTGGTTTAATCTTTAATGCAGCAGAATTAGTAAATAATGGAGTTCCCTCATTAAATAATTTGGCAAAAATTAATTTAACAGAAATTTTTAAAAAACTTACTCCTCTATGGAGTAAACAACTAAGTCGTCGGGGTATTTCTTTGAAGATAGACATTCCCAGTCAACTTCCACAAATTTTGAGTGATTCTGAAAAATTAGAATTGATGTTAAGGGGATTAATTGATAAAAATACTAGAGGCTTGAAAGAGGGAAGTACATTAATTTTAGAATTAAGACCAGCCGGCCAAAAACTGAAACTTCAACTAAAAGTACAAAAATTAGAAAGTAAGAAACAAGAAATGCCAGGAATTGACAATGGTTCTGATTTAGGACCTGTCTTAAACTGGAACCCTCAAACTGGTAGTTTACAACTTAGTCAAAATGCCACTCAAAAGTTGCTAGCTAGCTTAGGAGGGCATGTCACACAAAGGCGTGACACAGGTTTGACAGTATTTTTCCCGATTTCTGATACAAATTAAATGAGAAATAAACTATCCATTTATTAAATAATGTAGAAACTTTCTTATCAATTTTGATTTTTGTAAAATATGAATGCTAATTTCTTATTATAAATAATTCAAAATCTAGGATGACGGAAACTTTAGTTGGTCAATTTCCAAAGCATATAGGCAGTACTGGGGGCTTATTAAACTCTGCAGAAACTGAAGAAAAATATGCGATTGTATGGAATAGTTCAAAAGAACAAGCATTTGAATTACCTACCGGCGGTGCTGCAATTATGCATGAAGGTGATAATTTAATGTACTTTGCTAGAAAAGAACAATGCCTTGCATTAGGAACACAATTAAGAGCTTTTAAACCAAGAATTGAGGAATTTAAAATCTACAGAATTTTCCCTGGTGGTGATATTGAATTCTTACATCCAAAAGATGGTGTTTTCTCTGAGAAAGTCAATGAGGGCAGAGAGAAAGTCGGCCATAACCCAAGGAGAATAGGTGAGAATCCTAATCCAGCTGGTTTGAAATTTACAACTAAAAATACTTTTGATTAAATTCCTTAAAGTTGATATAACAGAAGAATATAATTATAATTTGGGTTGACATTATTAGTATGATCAGCTCACAGAAAGATAGTTTTTTAAAAGCTTATAAGGAAGGTAAAAATTTTATACCTATCACTCAAACTTGGCCAGCAGATTTAGATACTCCATTATCGACTTGGTTAAAATTATCCGAAGTTGATGCGCATGGTGTTTTTCTTGAGTCTGTAGAGGGTGGAGAAAATTTGGGTAGATGGAGTATTGTTGCTACTGAACCACTTTGGGAAGCAGTTTGTTATGGAGAAGAAATAATTAAAACTTGGAATAATGGAAAAACTGAGATACATAAAGGGGATCCCTTTAATATTTTAAGAGCTTGGACAAATAAATATAAGTCATCAACGTTACCTGATCTACCATCAATTGGTCAATTATATGGTTCTTGGGGTTATGAATTAATCAATCGATTAGAGCCAAGCGTGCCAATAAATGAAATAAAAGAAAATACTATACCTTATGGTTCATGGATGTTTTTTGATCAGTTAGTTGTTTTTGATCAAATAAAAAGATGTATAACTGCAATTGTCTATGCAGATATAACTTCGTCAAAAGAAACTTCTATTGAAGATCTTTATTTAAATTCAATTTCTAAAATTAATAAAATCAGAAACTCAATGAAAGTTCCTCTTAATGAAAAAGATTTTTTAGAGTGGAATGAAAATGATAATTTGAATGTAGATATTAAAAGTAATTGGAAGAGAAAAGATTTTGAGGATGCAGTTCTCTCTGCAAAAGAATATATAAGAAAAGGAGATATCTTTCAAATAGTAATTAGTCAGAGATTTCAAACTAAAGTCAATAACGATCCTTTTAATTTATATCGAAGTTTAAGGATGGTTAATCCATCTCCATATATGTCATTTTTCGATTTTGGATCATGGTACCTGATAGGCTCCAGTCCTGAAGTAATGGTAAAAGCTGAAAAAACTAAAAATAATAAGATTGTTGCAAGTTTAAGACCAATAGCTGGTACGAGACCTAGAGGTAGTGATCCTCAACAAGATCTTGCATTAGAAAAGGATTTATTAAAAGATCCAAAAGAGATAGCTGAGCATGTGATGCTTATAGATCTAGGCAGAAATGATCTGGGAAGAGTTTGTGAAGTTGGCACTGTTGAGGTCAAAGATTTAATGATTATTGAGAAATACTCACACGTTATGCATATAGTGAGTGAAGTTCAGGGAATCTTAAAAAAAAATACTGACGTATGGGATTTGCTGAAGGCATGTTTTCCTGCTGGAACAGTAACAGGTGCACCAAAAATAAGAGCTATGCAATTGATTAATCACTTTGAAAAAGATGCGAGAGGACCTTATGCTGGTGTTTATGGATCTATAGATATTAACGGTGCTTTAAATACTGCAATTACAATAAGAACTATGATAGTTAAACCTTCAAAAGATGGAAAATATAATGTGTCAGTGCAGGCAGGTGCTGGAATTGTTGCTGATTCTTCTCCTGAAAATGAATATCAAGAGACAATAAATAAAGCGAAGGGAATACTTAAATCTTTAGCTTGTTTGGATAATTAAATGATTAAAGAAAATCTTTACAAGGGTTTCGAGGTGGAACTTTTTACGGGTTCTTTAAATTCTCATATTGGTGTTTCAGCTGATATTGAAAAGAATTTTTCTAATTTTGTGAAAGAACCAGATAACAGGAATGTTGAGTATATAACCACACCTGAAAAAGACTATAAGTTTTTATACGAGAAATTAATTGCCCCAAGGAAAAGTTTAAGGAAATGGTTAAACAAAAAAAATTTAACAATCATTCCTTCATCTACTCTTTGTTTTAAACACGATATTCAATTTCAAAGATCTGATATTGATAATGTTTATCATCAATTTATACAAGATAATTATGGAACCTCAATTGCTACCACAAGTGTCCACATAAATATAGGTATAGATGATTTAGATAAGCTTTTTGCCGCTATCAGACTGATAAGATCTGAGGCTGCTTTGTATTTATCACTAAGTGCAAGCTCTCCTTTTTTAAATAATGAAATAACAGAAAATCACTCTCAGAGGTGGATTCAGTTTCCCAAAACACCAAGTGAAGTTCCTTTTTTTGAAAATCATAATAGCTATGTCGATTGGATCAAGGAAAACATAGCTAACAACAATATGCAAAATATAAGGCATTTTTGGTCTTCAATTCGACCAAATGGTCCTGAAAGGCCTTATATTCTTGATCGGTTAGAATTAAGAATTTGTGATTTTGTTCATGATATTAATTTGCTTTTAGGGATTACGGCCATGCTAGAACTAAGAATTTTACACCTTTTTGAAAATATAGATACTTTAGATCCTTTGAATGCAAGTATTTTTTCTATTGATGAATTAGCAGAAATATGTGATCGCAATGAAATTAATGCTGCTAAAGAAAGTCTGAATTCAGAGCTAATTCATTGGCAAGATGGACAAAAATTAATTTGTAGAGAATGGATTCAGAACTTGTTGTCAGATTTATCATCCACCGCAGAAAAATTTAATATGAAACATCTTTTAGAACCTATCAATTCAGTGCTAGTAGAAGGTAATCAATCTATGAAATGGATAAATGAATATAAAAAAGGTGTTTCTATTGAAAAGATAATGAAAACTTCCATAGAAGATATGATCAAAAGTGAAGACGAGAATGTTTGATCATTTAAATAAATAATTGATCTGAACATTTTCACTTGTGACATAATGGTTATATGGAATCCTCTCAAAAGACAAAAAATAATAAAATGGATCTGATAAGTAATAATGATCCACTCGACAAAAATCGTCTTTTAATAGAGGATCTATGGGAATCTGTCCTAAGAGAAGAATGCCCAAATGATCAAGCAGAGAGATTGATTCAACTTAAAGAATTAAGTTATTCGAAACCAATTGATGGAACTAGTTCAAAAACTTTCAAAAATGAAATAGTTGATATTGTAAATTCTATGGATTTGGCAGAATCCATAGCAGCTGCGCGGGCATTTTCATTATATTTTCAACTAGTGAATATTTTGGAACAAAGAGTAGAGGAAGATAGGTATATTCAAAGCTTTACAAATAAGAATGTTCAAAAATCGCCAGATAATCTTGATCCTTTCGCACCAGCATTAGCTAGGCAAAATGCACCAGTAACATTTAGAGAATTATTTTATAGGCTGAGGAAATTAAATGTTCCGCCAGGAAAATTAGAGGCGATACTGCAGGAAATGGACATTCGTTTGGTTTTTACGGCTCATCCGACTGAGATAGTTAGACATACAATTAGACATAAACAAACCAGAGTGGCAAATTTGTTAAAAAAAATACAGGTAGAACAATTTTTAACAAAAGAAGAAAAAAATTCTCTAAAAACTCAATTAAAAGAGGAAGTCAGGCTTTGGTGGAGAACAGATGAATTGCATCAATTTAAACCTTCAGTTTTAGATGAAGTAGATTATGCTTTGCATTACTTTCAGCAAGTGTTATTTAATGCAATGCCTCAATTGAGAGGGAGAATCGCTGAAGCTCTTACTGAAAATTATCCAGATGTTCAAATGCCCTCTGAATCTTTTTGTAACTTCGGTTCTTGGGTCGGCTCCGATAGGGATGGGAATCCATCCGTCACTCCTGACATAACATGGAGAACTGCATGTTACCAAAGGCAGTTGATGTTGGAAAGATATATTATTGCGACATCTAATCTTAGAGATCAATTAAGTGTTTCAATGCAATGGAGTCAAGTAAGTTCTTCACTTTTAGAGTCCTTAGAAACAGATAGGGTTAAGTTCCCAGAAATCTATGAAGCAAGAGCGACGAGATACAGATCAGAACCTTATAGATTGAAATTAAGTTATATTTTAGAGAAATTAAGGTTGACACAAGAAAGAAATAGTTTGTTAGCAGATAGTGGCTGGAAATTTGAGTTAGAGGGAGAAATGGATATCAAAAATATAGATAAAGTAGAAAACTTGCACTATAAATCAGTAAACGAATTTACTTATGATCTCGAACTTATTAAAAATAGCCTGACTAGTACAGATTTAACTTGTGAGGCAGTGGATACCCTACTGACTCAAGTTCATATTTTTGGATTTTCGTTAGCAAGTTTAGATATACGTCAAGAAAGTACAAGGCATAGTGATGCTATACAAGAGCTTACTAATTATCTTGATTTGAATCTGCAATATGATCAAATGTCTGAGGAAGATAAAATTAAATGGCTTGTAGATGAATTAAATACAAAAAGACCTTTAATTCCCTCAGATGTTAGCTGGACAAAAACTACAGAAGAATCTTTTTCAGTTTTTAAAATGGTTAAAAGACTGCAGCAAGAATTCGGAAGTCGTATTTGTCATTCTTATGTAATTTCAATGAGTCATAGTGCATCTGATTTGCTCGAGGTACTTTTATTGGCAAAAGAAATGGGACTTCTTGACCAAAATTCACAAAAGTCAAAATTATTAGTTGTTCCTCTTTTTGAAACTGTAGAAGACCTTAAAAGAGCTCCAGAAGTAATGGAAAGGTTGTTCAAATTGGATTTTTACAAATCATTATTGCCAAAAGTTGGAGAATCTTTTAAACCTCTTCAAGAATTAATGCTCGGATATTCTGACAGTAATAAAGATTCAGGATTTGTTTCTAGTAATTGGGAAATTCATCGAGCCCAAATAGCTCTTCAAAATCTTGCTAGTAGAAATAATATATTGCTACGACTTTTTCATGGAAGAGGTGGTTCTGTAGGTAGAGGAGGAGGACCTGCCTATCAGGCAATATTGGCTCAACCAAGCGGTACTTTAAAAGGACGAATAAAAATAACAGAACAAGGTGAAGTTTTAGCTTCAAAATATAGTCTTCCTGAATTAGCTTTGTATAATCTTGAAACTGTCACTACCGCAGTTATTCAAAATAGTTTGGTAAATAATAGATTAGACGCTACTCCAGAATGGAACCAAATAATGTCTAGGCTGGCAGACACGTCAAGGTCGCACTACAGAAAATTAGTACATGAGAATCCTGATTTGTTAAATTTCTTTCAAGAGGTCACACCAATTGAAGAGATAAGTAAATTACAAATATCTAGTAGGCCTGCAAGAAGAAAAAAAGGTGCAAAAGATTTGTCAAGTTTAAGGGCTATTCCATGGGTATTTGGTTGGACACAAAGTAGATTTCTTTTACCAAGTTGGTTTGGAGTTGGTACTGCATTATCACAAGAATTAAATTCAGACCCACAACAAATTGAATTATTAAGAGTTTTACATCAAAGATGGCCATTTTTTAGGATGCTGATATCTAAGGTAGAAATGACTTTATCTAAGGTGGATTTGGAAGTTGCTAGATATTATGTTGATACTTTAGGCAGTAAAGAAAATAAAGTTTCTTTTGATATTATTTTTGAAGTAATTTCTAAAGAATATAATCTTACAAAATCTCTAATACTTGAAATTACTGGAAAAAATAAGCTCCTCGAGTCTGATAAAGACTTAAAGTCATCTGTCAGTTTAAGAAATAAGACAATTATTCCATTGGGATTTTTGCAGGTTTCACTTTTAAGAAGACTGAGAGATCAAACAAGACAACCACCTATTAGCGAATTTATTATTGATAAAGATGAATCTAGACGAGCTTATAGTAGAAGTGAATTATTAAGAGGGGCACTTTTAACTATTAATGGTATAGCAGCTGGCATGAGAAACACAGGTTGATAATTGCAATATTTTTCTAAAAAAAAACTTGTCCTTCCAGAAGGTTATTTTGTTAACTCTTCTCAAATTCCAATATCTAAAGAAGTTAATAAACTTCTTGTAAGTTGCGGTTGCGAGGCATTTCCAATTAAACCTCTTTCTGAGGCTATTAAGAAAAGTAACTTTTTTTTTACGATAGAGAGTAAATTAAAAAATAAATTATTTGCTTTTGTAAGGGTTACCTCCGACAAAGGATTAAATGCTAATTTATGGAATTTAAGTGCAGCACCAGGTAACAATCAGCAACTTTATTATTCAATATTGCTTCAAGTAACTCTTGAGAAAATTAATAGAGAAATGCCTGGATGTAGCATTTCTGTACAAGCCCCGGAATCTTCATTTAAAAGTTTACAAGAAAGCGGATTCATATTAGATCCAAATGGAATAAGAGTTATGGGGTATAAACTCTAAAATTATGAAACGAGCATGGAGGGATTCGAACCCCCGGCACTCAGAACCGGAATCTGATGCTCTATCCAACTGAGCTACATGCTCTTTTATTTTTTCAATTTCTTTAAAAGAAAATCTAAATACTTTAAACTTAGCTAATTTGATTAATGAATGCATAAGAAAAATTTTTTTAAATAAATTAAAAATTAAAAATTTTCGGAACCATAAAAGTTTTGAAATTGACTTACAAGAGCAAAGAACAATTGTTCTTGGTTGTAATGGAATTGGTAAGTCAAATTTACTTGAATCTGTTGAATTTTTAAGTCAATTAAAATCTAATAGGGCGTTAAGTGATAAAGATTTAATAGAAAATGATAGTGATATGGCTGTAGTTTTAGGTCAAGTAGATTTTAAAGATGATTTAAAAATAAATTTATTCCGAAAAGGACCAAAAAGAATTTATGTCAATGAATCAATCTTGAAAAAGCAGAGTGAAATAAAGAACTATATTCGGAGCGTCTGTTTCTGCTCTAATGATATAGACATTGTTAAAAGTGAACCTAGTTATCGAAGAACATGGATTGATAAAGTTGTATCTCAGCTTGAACCAGTGTATTTAGATCTGATAAGTAGATTTAATAGGCTTTTAAAACAAAGAAGTCATTTTTGGCGTTCAGAAAGCTTTATAAATAATCAATCATCAGATATTGTTGAAAGCTTTGATATTCAAATGTCAATAATAAGTACAAGAATTTTTAGGAGAAGAAGGAGGGCTTTATTAAAAATAAAACCATATGTGGAATATTGGCATAATCACTTAAGTAAATCTAAAGAGCAAATAGAGATAAATTATCTTTCCGGAATACATAATATAATTCTAGAAGAAGAGGAAGAAGAAGTTATTAGTAAGAAGATAGCAGAACAACTATTAAATCAGCGTTCAATAGAAGCATTGACAGGTAAATGTAATTTTGGGCCTCATCGCGATGATATTGAGTTCCTAATAAATAATATTTCAGTTAGAAAATATGGTTCATCTGGTCAGCAAAGAACTTTTATTTTAGCTTTAAAGATGGCTGAACTAGATTTATTAACTAAAACATTCAAAATCCCTCCTATACTTATATTGGATGATGTTTTGGCAGAACTAGATATAACTAGGCAAAATTTGTTACTTAATTCTGTGGGAAAGGATAGTCAATGTTTTATAAGTGCAACACATCTAGACAAATTTAATCAGTCCTTTTTAGGAACCTCCCACATGATTCACTTATAATGAATTCTAAAAGTAACGATTTTTAGCTAATCTAATACTCAAATAAATTTCTTTAATGGAAATCGACAAAAAAAATAAAATTTTGGATACTTTAAGTAATGACCAAAAATTAAGTCATCAAAGTAAACACCTTTTGTTGGAGCTTTATAGATGTGATTACGAAAAATTAAATGACGAATCTTTTTTACGCTGTACATTGAACAAAGCTGCCAAATTGGCAAGGGCGAAAGTTCTTAATTTAATAAGTAATAAATTTGAGCCTCAGGGGGTTACTGCAATTGCATTACTAGCTGAGTCTCATATTTCAATACATACTTGGCCTGAATCTAATTATTCTGCTGTAGATATCTTTACATGTGGTAGAAGTATGTTACCAGAACTTGCTAGTCAATATTTAATAGAATCTTTAAAGGCTAAAGAACATTCCTTACGTGTTATTAAGCGCAATCCACCTGATGCCGTTCATAAACAGGTGAGAACTGTTGTTTAACTTGCAATATTTATCTATTTAATTTTCCGCTTATTAGTCCTTCAAGATCCAAACTTGTGCAATTAAATCCTAAATTAGAAAAGAATTGAACTAATTCACTAAAGTCAAATTTGTTAAAAAAATACTTTAATTCATTTTGGGGAATTTCTATTCTTGCAGTTGAGCCTTGGCATCTTACTCTAACCTCTGATATGCCTCCCTCTTTAAGGTATTCTTCTGCTTTTTCAACCATTTTTAGCCTGTCACTTGTTATTTCATGACCATAAGGAAATCTTGATGATAAACATGGTTGTGCAGGTTTATCCCACCAAGGAAAACCCAGGGCTCTTGATATATCTCTAATGTCTTTTTTTGAGAATTTAAATTTTGCTAGGGGAGAAACAACTCCTGCTTTTTTTGAGGCTTGTATACCTGGCCTGTAATCTTTAAGATCATCCAGATTTACTCCATCTAAAACAATCTTGTAATTAAGTTTTTTAGACAAGTAGGTTGTATGTTTATGAAGCTCTTTTTTGCATGCAAAGCACCTATCCTTGGGATTTTTACTATAACTTGATTGGTCTAATTCTGATGTTTGAACTTCTAAGTGCCTTACCCCAATCCATTTTGCCTGACTTCTTGCTTCTTCACGCAATGTATTTGCTAATGCAGGAGAGATTCCAGTAATTGCAATGGCTTTTGTACCTAACTGCTCAAATGCTAATGATGCTACTAGTGTACTGTCTACCCCCCCTGAATAAGCAATACAAACACTATCAAGATTTTTAATGAATCTTCTGACTTTATAAAGCTTTTCGCTTTGTTCATTAGAGAGAATTTCTAGTTGATTGAACATGCTAATTACTTTAAAATTCAAATTAATTAAGAATACTTTGAATTTATTATTAAATTTCAAATAATATTCTCAACTTTATCTTAAATTAAACTCAATTACCTTGCTCAATTGACGAATACAAGTAGAAATAGAGGGATTGGAATTGTCACAGCAAGTGATAGCCAAGAGAGATCAAAGGGTCAATTACATATTTATGATGGAGATGGTAAGGGTAAAAGTCAGGCTGCTTTGGGAGTTGTACTTAGGACAATAGGATTAGGTATATGCGAAAAAAGACAGTCAAGAGTTTTACTTCTAAGATTTTTAAAAGGTCCTGAGAGAACATATGATGAGGATTCGGCGATAGAGGCTTTGCAAAGAGGATTTCCACACTTGATTGACCATGTAAGGACAGGAAGATCAGAATTCTTTACTGTTGATCAGGTAACAAAATTTGATATTGGTGAGGCTGAAAGGGGTTGGAATATTGCTAAAGGAGCAATTGCTAGCTCTCTTTATTCTGTAGTTGTACTTGATGAGTTGAACCCAGTTCTTGATCTAGGAATGCTTGATATTAAAGAAGTGGTTGAATCTCTTCAAAATCGTCCTGATGGACTGGAAATAATTATTACCGGAAGGGCCGCTCCTCCTTCCTTGGTAAGAATATCGCAACTCCATTCAGAAATGAGATCACGTTTGAAGGGAGACTTATCAAGCCTAGCGGGACAAAATAGATCTAATGGTGGAATTGAGATTTATACTGGTGAAGGGAAAGGTAAATCTACAAGTGCACTTGGCAAGGCTCTGCAAGCTATTGGTAAAGGAATATCTCAAGATAAAAGTCACAGAGTCTTAATATTACAGTGGTTAAAAGGTGGCAACGGTTATACCGAAGATGCTGCCATAGAAGCTTTGAGAGAAAGTTACCCACATTTGGTAGATCATTTGCGATCAGGAAGAGATGCGATTGTGTGGAGAGGTCAGCAACAACCAGTTGATTATGTTGAGGCTGAAAGAGCATGGGAAATTGCTAAAGCTGCCATTTTGAGTGGATTGTATAAAACAATTATTTTGGATGAATTGAATCCAACTGTTGATTTAGAACTGCTACCTGTGGAATCAATACATCACACGCTCTTAAAAAAACCTTCAGAAACAGAAGTTGTTATTACTGGAAGATGTAAAAATGAACCCTCATACTTTGAACTCGCTAATGTTTACTCCGAAATGGTCTGTCATAAGCATTATGCAAATGTTGGAGTTGATTTGAAAAGAGGTGTAGATTACTAAATTTTCTTAGAAACATTATGTGATTAATATTTCTTGAAACCTTTCAATGCCACCCTCCACAGATCTTGATTGAATTTTGAACTTAGCTAAGATTTTGGAAGCTTTATCAGAACGTTTTCCTGATTTACATATGGTAAATACCTCTTTAATTAAACTTTCTTTTTGAATAAATTTTAAGGCAGACTCTTGGTTGAAATGACTAAGGGGGATTGATATTGAACCCTCAAGTGCGTAAGCAGAAAATTCTTCATTTTCTCGAACATCAATTAAAAGAATTTTGTTGATTTGTTCTTTGTATAAGCTATAAAAATCATTGAAATTTATTCTTTTTATTTCAATATTTTTTTCAGAACAATCATCTTCATTATAAAAGTCCACAAAATGAGAAAGATTTTTTACTTGTTTATTTATCTGATCACTTTTTAGGTTTAATTTTTTCATATTCATATTCAATAGATCAAATACTAAAATTTTTCCATCTAAAATTTCTCCTTTTTTTAAAACGATTTTGATAATCTCATTTGCCTGAAGTATTCCTATTAAACCTGTTGATACTCCCACAACCCCATATTCTGCACAACTAGGAACATCATTGTTTGAAGGTGAAGCTGGTAGCAAATCTCGTAAATTAGGACTCGTTTTATGTAAGTTAAAAACACTAACTTGTCCTTCAAATCCTTGAACACTCCCAAAGACTAAAGGTTTATTTAGTATCAGGCATACATCGTTTATTAAATATCTTGTGCCAAAATTATCGGAGCAATCACAAATAATATCAAATTCTTGAATTATTCCTAAGGCATTTTCTGAAGAAATCCTTTTGTTAAAAGTAAAAACCTCAATATTTGGATTGAGTCTTTTAATTCTCTCGTGAGCCGAATCAATTTTTAAATTTCCAATCGTATTGGTTTCATGAACAATTTGTCTTTGAAGATTAGATTTCTCTACATGATCATTATCAACTATTCCAATTTTTCCAATCCCTGCGGCTGCTAGATAAATTAATACTGAAGATCCCAGCCCCCCTGCTCCTATGCATAATACTGAGCTGTTTTTGAGTTTTAATTGCCCTTTATTACCTATCTCTTTAAGTGTTAAATGCTTTTTGTATCTTTCTTGTTCATCTGCATTTAAGAAATTAAATTTGATATCTTTGGAGACTTTCATTTTAATTCCACAAAATAATCCTATGAAAATATAATAATTAAAAAAAATTTTTTTAACCTTTTTAAAGGTTGTTATTTAGCGGATTTAATAATGTTTTTGTTTGAAGGAAATAATATTGGAAATTATTTGTAAATATAATCCCTTCAAAAATAGCTTCAAAATATATATGTCAATACATCTAAAAAAATACAAATTGTGTCGGTTCGGAATTACACATTACAAAAGGGTAGCGAATGGACAATTTTTCCGTTATCGTCTGGTTCATATATTTAGATTACTGATTTCATGAGTGATAACACACCAGAGTCAAATCAAGACTCCGGCTCCGCTACAAGCTCAGAAACTAAAAGCTTTTCAGAGAAGTATTCTGATGTGATGGGAAAAGTCAATGAAACACTTGGAAATGTTGATTGGACCCAGATGGGTAAATACGGCAAAGCAGCTGGGATAATTGCTGTTGTTGTTATTGCGCAAATAATCATAAAAGTTGTTATCGACACAATTAATTTTTTCCCAATACTCCCTGGCCTTCTAGAACTTCTTGGAGTCATAGTTGTTGGGCAATGGAGTTGGCAGAATCTCCGTACTAGCGAGAACCGTGAAGCTGTTTTAGATAAAATACAGAGTCTTAAAAAGACATATTTAGGGAGTTGAAGACTATATACTTAGTATTTTATTAACGTATTCTTCAACTTGATAAAAGTAAGGTCCTCCAAACATATTGGCATGGTTTAGTATGTGATAAAAATTATATATTATTATTCTTTTATCAAATCCTTTTTTTATAGGAAAAATTTTATGGTACTCTTCATAAAATTCTTTTCTAAAACCTCCAAATAGTCTTGTCATAGCTATATCTACTTCATGATCAGCCCACCATGATGCCGGGTCAAATATTACTCCTTTACCATTTTTATCTATTCCTATATTTCCTGACCACAAATCACCATGAACAAGAGTATTAATTGGTTCATGCTTCTGCAATTCTGATTTAATTTTGTCTTTAACTTTATTTGAGGTTTCTTTGTCTATAGTATTTGATTTAAGTAGTGATAATTGAGGTATTATGCGTAGGTTTAAAAAACAATCTACCCAATTATTTTCCCAGCCTTTCTCCTGATCTGTTATTCCAATAAAACCCTCAACAGGACACCCAAAAATTTTTGGATTAGATTCATTTGAATTTAAGTGCATTTCTCCTAAACCTCTCCCAAGTTTTGTTTGATCAAAGTTTTGCATATCTATCCATTCAATTAATAGAATTTCTTTGCTTTCTGTGTTTTTATAACCAATAACATCAGGCACTAGTAAGTTTTTTTGATTAGAAAATTTTTTGAGATTTTGAAGACAATATTTTTCAAATTCAAGGAATTTTTTTTTCTTATCATTTCTTTTAAGAAATAATTTCTTGTTCGAGAATTCTATTTTCCATGCGCTATGAATATCTCCTCCATGTACTTGTTCAATATTTTTTGGATAGTCTTCACCTAATTCATCACAAATTTCGCTAACTTCAAAAGGAGATAATTTTTGCATTTTTAATGAGAAAGTCCGAAGTCGTTGTTGTTGGGGCTGGCATAGCAGGACTAACTTCTGCAGCAATTTTATCAAAACAAGGCTTATCAGTGACTTTAATCGAATCTCATACTCAATCAGGGGGATGTGCCGGTACTTTTAAAAGAAAGAATTATATATTTGATGTTGGGGCAACTCAGGTTGCTGGTTTAGAAAAAGGAGGAATACATTCAAGAATTTTTGATTTTTTAGATATTCCATCGCCAGATGCAACAATTTTAGATCCTGCTTGTATTGTTGATTTAAAAGATGGCGGTAAGCCTATATCTATTTGGTATAAAAAAAGTAAATGGATAGCTGAACAAGAAATGCAGTTTCCTGGAAGTCAAAGATTTTGGAAACTTTGCGCCCTTATACATCAAAGTAATTGGATTTTTGCTAATAATAATCCTGTATTGCCAATAAATAATTTTTGGGATTTTTCTCAACTTCTTAAAGCACTAGTACCTTCCAATCTTGTCACAGGTATTTTACTTAAATCTACTATTTTTGATTTACTACGGATATGTGGACTATCCAAGAGTGAGCGCTTGATTAAATTCTTAAATCTTCAACTAAAACTTTATTCTCAAGAGGACGTTTATAATACTGCCGCATTATATGGATCTACCGTTCTTCAGATGTGTCAACAGCCTCATGGGCTTTGGCATCTTAAAAATTCTATGCAGTCTTTAAGTGAATCATTAGAAAGTTCATTGATTAAAACTGGAGTAAATCTAATTTTTGGCCAAGAAGTTAACTCTATAAGTTTTGATGATTTAACTATGTGTTGGAAAATATCTGCAAAATCGAAAAAAAATGCTTATGTTTATCAGGCAAAAGATTTGATTTATACAGCTCCCCCTCAATCTTTACTGAGACATTTGAAGAAACCCCTAAATCGAAAACAAAATTATAAAAATCGACTTAGAAATTTGCCTGCTCCGAGTGGAGCAATAGTTTTTTATTCTGCATTAAAAAAAGAGCATATTAAAAAAAATATTTCTTCCAATCATTATCAATTTGTTTCTCATGAATTTGGTTCGTTATTTGTATCAATTAGCGAAGATGGTGATGGTAGAGCACCAAAAGGTGAGGTTACTTTAATAGCAAGTATTTTTACTCAGACAAAAGATTGGTTTAAATTAGACAAAGAAAATTACTTAAAGAGGAAAAAGGATTTCCTAAAAAAAATAACTCTTGAATTGGAAAGTCATTTTGATATTCTTTCTGAAAATTGGCTACATAGGGAATTAGCAACTCCATTAGGATTTGAAAAATGGACAAATAGACCTAACGGAATGGTCGGCGGGCTTGGTCAAAATCCTGATATATTCGGTTTATTTGGATTATCAAGTAGAACTCCTTTTGAAGGATTATGGCTATGTGGAGATTCGATTTATCCAGGCGAGGGAACTGCAGGTGTTAGTCAGTCTGCATTAATGGTTTCAAGGCAAATTTTAGCTACCAAAGGTATAGAAAATTTTAGTTTATAAAATTTTGTCTGATTTCTTTTGCTTCGGCAAGTTTTTTAGAAAGTAAATTCCAATTTTTCTCTTTAATAAGAGATTCAAGTATATGCAGCTTATTTTTAAAATTATTTATGGCATTTAATACATTAATCTGATTATTAATAGCTAAATCTAAACCTAGTTGTTCATTGCAGCTTCCAACTCTTGATGTGTCAGCAAATCCTGTAGCGGCCAGCTTTTGTGAAAGATCTAATAAAGATTGATTATTTTTTGTATGCGCAGTTTCAATCAGGGCAGAAGCTAAAAATATAGGTAAATGAGAAATTAGAGATACTGCTTCATCATGCTCTTTTGGTGAAGCTTGGCAAATTTCACAATCCATAGATTTTATTAGCTCTAAAATAGTTCTGACTGCATAAAAGTCACTATTTTGTGTAGGGGTAATAATCCATTTTGCGTTTTTGAAAAGATCTTCAAAACCTGAATTTACTCCTTTGTTTTCTGTTCCTGCCATTGGATGAGATCCAATAAATAGAGGATGTAACTTTTCCCATGTATTTACAATTGGTTCTTTAACAGAGCCTACATCAGTTAATATTGCTTCTTTGGGTATTGATGTTACTAATCGTTGAGATGGATTGATCAAATCATTGATAGGCAATGCTAAGATTATTAGCTCACATTTTTTTAATAAGCCCAGATCACAGCTAACAAAATTTGCAAGCTTTTTCTCTATAGCTTTTTTTTCATTAAATTCATTATTTGTTATTCCATAAATTGTATGGTTTAGACTTTGGAGTTTTAATCCTAAAGAACCTCCAATTAAACCTAATCCTACTATTCCAATTTTCATAGATTGATTAACTCAAGACCCTGTTATATTGATACCAATTTTTTGTATATTAGGTTCATGAATCTTGTTTGTATTTGATATTTAATTAATTATAAATGCTTGAAATTTTAAGTCATCAATATTTGAAAAATTTTTTGAGAGATCAAAGTATTAATTGGAATCACATATATTCTTTTGGTAGAATTATTTCCAAATGTATTGAAAATGATTCTACATATTTAGTTAATTCAGAAATTTTCTCTAGCTATGATTGGTTACCTCCAATTTTAATTTCTCTATTTTTAAAAGAAGAGGATTCAACTTTTATTTTATCTGAAGAAAAAATTCAATTTATAAGACAAATTCAGATTCATTCATTCAAAAATCTAGGCTTTAATTTTATTTTTAAAAATGATCAATTTATTTTCGCAAAGCATCATGTTCGGTTGATAACTATACGAGATTTACTTAATGATCCAAATTTTCTTAATCTTAGAAATCATCGAGTAGTTTATTCTGGTGTTGAGAATATAAAACAAGATTTAAAAAATCATTTTAGGATTTCATTATTTAAAAACGATTGGACAAGAAATTTAAAAGAATTTGAATTAATCAATAAAGAATTTATAAAAGTATATGATTCGCTGAAGAAAAAGTTCTTCTTGAGAAAAGTCTTAGGAAATAGTTATATCAATTTAGACGACAAAGAAATTTGTTATTTTTCAAATTTTTTTCATGAAAATTCATTTTTTTCTGATAAGTTTTTGAGCGTTAACAGAGCATTATCTCAAGGTTGGGCTTGCTGGGTAAAATTAAATAATACAAATTTAGACTGGAATTTGTATTTGCAACCAATAGATGAACTTTCTCTAATTAAGAAATTTTTTTCGAATAACAAATTTGTGTTTTTATCCGCACTGAGAAGAGATAATTTTTTCCAAATCTATCTTAAAAAACACAGTTTAGATATTGATTTGGTTATTAATTTTAAAAGTAATTTTGAAGAGAAAAAGATTTCATTATATTTACCCTCAAAACAGTTGCTTCCTAATAATCCGCTTTTTAATAATTCAATCTTGGACAAATGCAAAAAGTTAGTACTTTTCAGAAAGGGTTTAACTTTAATTTTGTCTGACGATATTGATTTAAAAACTAACATTGCTACAGAATTAGCTTCTAAGTACGGGAAGAGGGTATTGCTAGAGGAAATTCCCTCTTTTAAAAATGAAATTCTTTGCTCTAGTTTTGATTGGTGGATTATGAATTCTTATTTAATTCAAATTCCAGAACAAATTATTATTCCTTTACTTCCTATTCCGAATATGTCAGAACCTATTAATGTAATTACAGTATCTCATAAAAAAAAGCTTTCTCAAGATTGGTTTAGAGACTTCTTTCTTCCTCAAGCCAGAATAAAACTTGAAAGATCTATTTCTCCATTAAGAAGAAATTCAGGGAAGTTAATAATCTTAGATGGAAGAGCAAATAAAAGAAACTGGGGAAGATTACTTTTGCAAAACATTCAACCCTCAAAACAAATTAACTATGTGCTACCTTTTGATTAACTTATGATTTTATAAATAACTAAATAAATATGGGAGAAGCAAAAAGACGTAAAACACTTGGGTTACCTCCAAAACAAAATAATATTAAAAATAAGTTTGATGAGTCTCCAAGATTATTTGAATGGCTTCCTTTTACGATCAATCAAAGAGATAACCTAATTAAACTTAGTATTAAGGCCAGTTGGTTTGGAATCGGAGGGTTAGTAATCTTATGGATTGTAGTGAGATTTATAGGACCTGCTGCTGGGTGGTGGACTTTGGCTGATTCTTTATAACTCTAAGCTACTGTTTTTATATCATTAACAGCGATAGTATTAGTAGGATTGCTATTTAATGCTTTCATTGAATTAGAACTGACTTCAGTACCTTCTGTTAATTTCTCTTTAACCATTGATTCTACTTTATGCCTGATTTCTAAGTTTTGATCAAGCCAAATAATTGTATTATCTCTTCCTTGTCCAATATTTTCTCCTTCGTAACTATACCAAGCACCTCTCCTAATTATAATATTAGTCTCTTCTGCTAAATCTAATAAACATCCTGTTGTACTAATACCTTTTCCGAATAGAATATCAAACTCTGCAATTCTAAATGGTGGTGCAACTTTGTTTTTCGCTACTTTTACTTTTGCTCGGATGCCATATTCTTCAGTACCTCTTTTGAGAGTTTGAATTCTTCTGATATCAAGCCTCACTGAGGCATAAAATTTTAATGCATTTCCTCCTGTGGTTGTTTCTGGATTGCCGTATGTGACGCCAATTTTTAGGCGTAATTGATTCAGGAATATTACCGTACATCCCGATTTACCAATATTTCCTGTTATTTTCCTCATTGCTTGACTCATTAGCCTTGCTTGGCTTCCAATTACGTGATCTCCCATCTCTCCTTCTATCTCAGCTCTTGGAGTTAGTGCCGCGACCGAGTCAACAACTACAAGATCTACCGCACTCGATCTTATAAGTTGGTCAACTATTTCTAGAGCCATTTCACCTGTATCTGGTTGTGAAACTAACAAATTTTCAACATCAACTCCTAAAGAGGCTGCATAAACTGGATCGAGTGCATGCTCAGCGTCTACAAATGCAGCTACCCCTCCATTTTTTTGGACTTCTGCAATAGCGTGAAGCGTTAATGTAGTTTTTCCTGAACTTTCTGGTCCGTAAACTTCTACTACTCTTCCTTTTGGATAGCCTCCTCCTAATGCTAAATCTAAGGTGAGTGCTCCAGTAGATATTGTTTCTACTTTCATTCTTGAAGCGTCACCA
>CACGGY010000013.1 GCA_902572675.1 uncultured Prochlorococcus sp.
AGTAGCTATTTCAAAACTAATTAAATTACCTTCATTTTCCATAAATTTTATTAATTGTTCTACATTTAAATCATCAAGAATAATTACTGAAAGTTTCTGATTTTTTAGACCATCAGAGTATTTTTTTTGAATTACATTACTATCAATATCTAACAACTTAGAAATACTTGATTTATGATTTTCCCAATTGCTTTTATTAACAGATTGAGGCTTTATTATTAAAGAATATTTAACTCTACTATCTGCTAAAACATAACCATTTTTATCTAGTATTCTTCCGCGTATTGGCTGTGAAGCAATAAGTCTGATCCTATTCTCATCCGACATCTTCTTAAAAGATTCATAATTTAAAAGTTGTAAAAAAATTAATCTACATAGAATCAATAAAAATGATATAGAAGAAAAAATAAGTAAGACTATTGGTTGTCTCTTTAAAGAAATAAGTTTTTTATTAGGACTTGTTTTTATCAAAAATATAAAATTTATTAAAAGATTTTTTTTTCTAATAAAGTAATGGTTGATTTTATCTCATTAAGCCTAATGATTAAATCTCTATAATCACTATCTTCATTGATGAAATTAAAATCATCACTATCAATATTATTTGAATTTAAATTTTCACTCATAAAACTTTTACTTTTTAAGGGCAATTATTTCAAATAATATAATTCTAAATAAAAAATTTATTTTTTCAAAATTTTTTTAACTTGGATACTGAAAGAAGATCAAAAAGAAATTAATTTAATTGTTCTATATTTTGTTCAAAATAAGGATTACAACTATTTTTTGATATTCCTAAAGACCATCCAATAAATGAAGAAATAAATATCGTGACGATTAACGGCAAAATGGCTTGTTGAGTATTTACTAGACTGAACCATTCCCTCCAGCCACTATAAAATCTTTCTCTTTGAAATTTTCTTTTTTCATTTTCTAGCAATCTCGCTTTTTTTGCGAAAGATTTTGTTACCCACTTTTCGAAAGGAATCTTTTTTATAATCGCCATTTTTCTCTCCACTTCTAATAATTGTCCCGAACTAAGATAAGGATGAAATGTGCTTATCAATTCAAGAGTTTTTAAAAACATCTCAACAGTTGCATCTTTTATAAGCTTTTGCTCATGACTTAAATCTGACCACTCTATTTCTGGATAAAAACGGTTCCTGTTTGGTGAGATTTGATCCTCTGACATTTGACCAGGTTCTCTAAGCCATCTATTAGTATTTTCGTCAAATCTCCGCCAATATAAAAAAGGATTAATAAAAATTGTTTTACCAGATACCTTAACTACATCTTGTTGCAGATGATTAGTTATCTTTCCTTCAGAATTTTTCGATTTTATCAAAAGTCTAAATTAATTATCTAATTAAAGATTATCTTTTATTTACTATTTTTCCAGAAATATAAAAATTATCCTATTAATATTAATTTATCGACAATTGCCAACGCTTCTTTAAGTAGTTACAGTATTCACAATTTAAAGAAGGTTTGGGGAAATTATCTGAACGTAATAAATTGACAGTATCAATTATCTTATTTTCCACCCATGAAGTTGAACAATCTAATTTAATTAGATGTACGTCAAAATTTAATTGATTATTGAAAAACTCTTCATTTTTCTTGCCATTGAAATATAAAAGATAAGCTTCTTTAGCTACTTGAAAACCGTTTTTTTTAAACAACCACTGATACATTTCTAACTGTCTTTTATAAGCTTGTGCATATTCGTATTTATTAAAAGTCTCACACCAATCAAAATTATTTCTAGATGTTGCTTTTACATCAACGATAATCAGATGACCATTTTTTTTCTGCCAAATATCATCTACAGCTCCACCAAAGTCATAGTTATGTTCAATTGACTTATATCTTATCCCTTGAAAATTACTTCTCCAACGATCTAAATCTTTGTGTTTGAATGGCACAGCATCAATTCCATACTCAATAAATAAAGGATGCGGCTCTTGAATTTTTCTATAATAATCAAATTCATTTTTACATAAATTATCTACAGCTATATTTAAGGTAAATGGTAATGATGGCGGTTTTATTTGATATTTTTTATCCAGTACACAACATCTTGGACAACTAAGATACTTCTCAACTGTAGATCGACTTAATTTAATAATATCGGGCATTACATTTTAAATCTCATTTATAATTTTTTTTGCTTGAAAAAAACTTTAAATTTTATAAAAATTTGAAGGCTTACTCCCACTCAATGGTTCCTCCCAATTTTGACGCTTCAAAGACATTGATATCATTGACTTCTTTGAAGTGAAAAATCCTGTGACAAACCCGTGACAAACCTATTGGTTCCATTTTTGATGAAATAAAGCAATTTTCCGTCACTCCCACTCAATAGTTCCAGGAGGTTTGCTTGTAATATCATAAACCACTCTATTAACTGAACTTACTTCATTGACAATTCTATTTGCAATCCTCTCCAAAATCTGAAAAGGAATTTTTGACCAATCGGCTGTCATACCATCTTCACTAGATACACAACGTAAAACAATTGGCCATGCATAAGTTCTTTTATCACCCATAACTCCTACAGTTTTTACAGGTAACAATACTGCAAAAGCTTGCCAAATATCATTATACAGACCTGCTTTTTTAATTTCATCTCTTACTATCCAGTCTGCATCTCTTAAACAGTCAAGTTTTTGATTATTAACCTCTCCCAAAATTCTTATAGCTAATCCTGGTCCTGGGAATGGATGCCTTTTTACAATTTCATCTGGCAAACCCAAAGTAGCTCCTACTTTTCTGACTTCATCCTTAAAAAGTTTTCTCAACGGCTCAACTAATTTAAATTGTAAATCTTTTGGCAGTCCACCCACATTATGATGACTTTTTATTTTTACAGCTATTCTTTCACCTGTTTTAGGATCAATATTAGTACCAGCACTTTCAATAACATCAGGATAAAGAGTACCTTGAGCTAAATACTGAAAAGGTCCCAATCTATTACTTTCTTCTTCAAAAACTCTAATAAATTCTTCCCCAATAATTTTCCTTTTTTGTTCTGGATCAGTAATCCCTTTTAATTTGGCAATAAATCTTTCCCTTGCATTAATATATTCAACCTTTATGTGAAATTTCTTATCAAAAAAATTCATTAAAAATTCTGGTTCACCTTTTCTCATGAAACCTTGGTCAATAAACATGCATGTAAGCTGATTTCCAATTGCTTTATTAAGAAGAAAAGCAAGAGTTGAAGAATCAACTCCTCCTGACAAAGCAAGCAAAACTTTTTTATTGCCAACTTGCTCTCTTATCCTAGGAATAGTTTCCTCTATATAGGTTTCAGTTGTCCAATCAGCCGCACAACGAGAAATTTTATACACAAAATTTTTAATTACCGTCATCCCAAACTCTGAATGAATAACTTCAGGATGAAATTGTACGCCAAATAATTTATTTCTATCATTTGAAATTGCTGCATGGAGAGTGTTCTCAGTATGAGCAATTTTATTAAATCCATCAGGCAAACAATTAATTGAATCGCCATGACTCATCCACATTATAGATTTATCTTCTACATCAGAAAGGAGTTCAGATTCTTGATCTATATTGATTGGCGCTCTACCATATTCAGCTTTCGTAGTTGCTGAAATAACAGATCCTCCAAGTTCTTTGACCATTAATTGCATTCCATAGCATATGCCAAGAATAGGAATTCCTAAATTAAAAATTTTTTCATCACATTTAGGAGCATTTTGTTCATATACAGAATTTGGGCCTCCACTCAAAATAATCCCTTTAGGATTAATTTCATTAATATCCTCAATTGAAATAAAGTTACTGACTACAAGAGAAAAAACATTAGTTTCTCTAATTCTTCTTGCGATCAACTCAGAATATTGAGACCCGAAATCTAAAATCAATATTGAAGGATCTCGTTCTTTTTTTAAAGATGTTTGACTCATGTATAAAAGTTAGCTCAATTTATTTACAAAAGCATAATGAATCACAAATTAATCTCACTGAAAATAAGAAATATAATTATTACCGTTAATTCCAGCCCACCTAATTTTCCTTTTTCTATCAAAAATGATTGATGCAATTTCCATATCCGTTTTTACATATCTATTCACATAATCAAAAGAACGCTTTTCAATCATCTTAGATAAATTCTTAAATAATTTATCAGCTAAAGATTTATTAAATCTTTCAAGGTGTAATAATCCATCCTCAAGAGTATTTAACTCAGATAATTTAACTAATATTTCGAGCGGTAACTTTTCTTGAACAGCCAAATAAACAAGAATTTCAATTCTTCCATCAGCTAAATGATTATGTGTATGAAAAATACCACCTGCTAATTTAATTAATTTCCCGTGATAACCAAAAAGAATGACCGTTTTAACTTTTTTATTGCAGCATCTACTAATAATGGGCCTATCCAATTTCCAATTTTGATAATTGGCAAATCTACATTATAAGTTTTTGCTAAATTTAACCCATTTTCACCTATGACAAAAACAACTTTCCCTTTAAAATCATTTTGAATTAACTTTGCTAAGTTAGTTTTAGCCTCTTCTAATTGATCTGGTGAAGCACTCGAATAAGTCTCAGCAGAAGTTCCAATAATAGATAATCCATTAACGATACCGAATGACTTGTTACTAGTTCTTTCAGCTAAAAACACTCCATTTGGAAAAATAATTTCTAATTGCAAATTAAAGCCCTCAGGAACAATATCTAATAAATTTTCATATAAAACTTCTTTTGCAAAATCAGAAATACATATCTCTGATGTATCCTCTTTTATACCCACACCGTATCCTGCAATAATGTTTATTCGATTATTTTGAACAGGATTATTAAAGGAAATTTTTTCTAAAGAGGTTATTGCCCATATTTCTAAGTTTTGTGTAATATCAAGATCTAAGCCAGACTTTGCAAAAGAAATTCCTAATGCATGCGAATCATTCTTAAGTAAACCAACAGAATGAATCTCTATTTTCATTTCTTTATTTTCGTTAGGAATTTTTATTCGTTCATAACTCTCAAATGGCAAACCCACTAGTTTTTTTAATGCTGACCTAGCAGCTCCAGCAACCCACAAAGGTAAAGAAAATCCTTTTTTCAAATCAAGTAATTGAAAAATATATAATGAGAACTAATCTAAGAATGACCTATTTAATAAAAAGTGGCCATACAACAAAAATTATCATTGATGATTCCTGGACCCACACCAGTTCCAGAAAAAGTTTTACAAGCATTAAGTAAACATCCAATAGGCCATCGCAGTAAAGAATTCCAAGACCTCGTAGAAAGTACTACTAAGAATTTACAGTGGCTTCATCAAACTAAAAATGATGTTCTAACAATTACTGGTAGTGGAACTGCCGCAATGGAAGCTGGAATAATAAATACTTTAAGTAAAGGGGATAAAGTAATTTGTGGCGAAAATGGAAAATTTGGTGAAAGATGGGTAAAAGTTGCTAAAGAATTTGGTTTAGAAGTGATAAAAATTGATGCCCAATGGGGTACTCCGCTTGATCCAGATAAATTTAAAAAAGTATTAGAGGGAGATAAACAAAAAGAAATAAAAGCAGTCATTTTGACTCATTCTGAAACCTCAACAGGGGTAATAAATGATTTAGAAACTATAAGTTCATATATTAGGAACCACAATACAGCTTTATCAATTGTTGACTGCGTTACAAGTCTTGGAGCCTGCAATGTACCAGTTGATGAATGGAAATTAGATATTGTTGCCTCGGGGTCACAAAAGGGATATATGATACCTCCAGGGCTTAGTTTTATAGCTATGAGCCAAAAAGCATGGGAAGCCGCAGAAAAATCTAATTTACCAAAATTCTATTTAAATTTAAAATCCTATAGAAAGAGCCTTTTAAGTAACAGTAATCCATATACTCCAGCAGTTAATTTGGTTTTTGCTTTAGATGAAGCTTTAAAAATGATGAGAGAAGAAGGCTTAGACAACATTTTTTCTAGGCATAATAAACATAAATTGGCAATGAGCAATGCTGCCAAGGCTTTAAATTTAAAGTTATTTGCTGATGAAAAATGTTTGAGCCCTTCAATTACGGCAATAGAAACTGGAGAAATAAATGCTGAAGAATTTAGAAAAACAATTAAGAATACTTTTGATATTTTGCTTGCTGGGGGACAAGATCATTTAAAGGGGAAAATATTTAGAGTAGGTCACTTAGGTTATGTAAATGATAGGGATATTATTACAGTTGTTTCAGCTATCAGTAATACACTTCTTGACATCGGTAAAATTACAGCCCAACAAGCTGGTGAAGCATTAGTAGCAGCATCTAGATATCTTGAGGAAAATTAAATTAAGTGCCTGGCTCTTCAACATTTCCGCCTAATTCAACAATCTTTTTTCTTAGAACAATTGATTTTTTTTCATCGCCTTGGGTTTGAGCTATTGCGAGAGCAAACTCTAGCTTTTCAAGCTGGTGGCCTCCCTCAAAAAAAGATAATTTTTTCTTTATGCTTTTTTTATTATCTTTGTATGAAATTTGTGAAGACATAAATAATTCATGCTTTAGTTAATATTATGCCAATAAAAGGGGACATTACGAGAGGAAATTAAAAATATAATTTAACTATTAAGTTAAGCAAAAAAAATTTTTTCTTATATTATGTTCAAACGTATTTAAAATTTATGCCAAACATAAATCTAATCTATTACCTAATAGCGGGTGGAATTTTTGGAGCTTTAGCTTTAAAAACAGGAATCCCTGCTGCACCTCTAGCAGGAGCTTTAATTGGAGCTAGTATGCTAAGCATTAGTGGCAAAATTGATATAGCAGAATGGCCAACTGGTACAAGAACAATATTAGAGATTGGAATTGGTACAGTTATCGGTACTTCCTTAACTAAAGACTCATTAGTTGAACTGCAAAACTTATGGCGACCTGCAATCTTAATAACTTTTACTTTAGTTATTACTGGGTTAGCAATTGGATTATGGACTAGCAGATTACTTAAGATAGATGTTATTACAACTATTTTAGGAGCGGCACCAGGAGGTATTAGCGGTATGAGTCTTGTTGGATCAGAATATGGGGTCGGCGCTGCAGTAGCAACTCTACATGCAGTAAGGTTAATTACTGTGCTTTTAATTCTTCCTTTAGTTGTGAAATGCTTGAACTTATTTGGGATAATAAAATCTTAAATTTCTATAGACATATTGTTAATAAAAGATATTTTTAAATAAAAGAAAAAAGTTTAATGCAAAGATTTAAGCAGAAAACGCTAATATTTTTAATTCTAGGAATTTTTACTCCTTTAGCCTCTACTACATCAAAAGTTAATGCAGGATCATTTGGAGCCGAAATTTTTTGTAGCATGCGCGACAGCGGAAATGACCATAGAAGCAGTTGGGAAGCAGCATATACATATATCAAAAAACAAAAGGGCGGAATTTTTAAAGTTTCCCCTAAACAAGCAGCATCACAGATAACAGAAACAGTTATAAGAGAACGTGAAAAATTTAGATACTGCGTGGAATACTTAGATAATCTTCATCCAGATAGGAAACTTGAAAGGGAACTTCAAAAAGAAAAAAGAAGACTGGAAAAAGAAAAAAGAAGACTGGAAAAGAAAGCAAAAGAAAGAGAAGACAAAATAAGAAAATTAGATGACTCAAATGAAGAATTCTCTGAAGAGACAATTGAAAGATATAGTTATTGATTCTGGCTTTAATAAAATTCAAATTTGACAATTGGAATTTGAATAAATTTTATTTTGTATATATTGACACTAAATCACATTTTAGGAGAAAAAATTAGCTAAAAAATAATAGATAAATGTTGACTTTTAATATATTCAAGCGATTATTTATTTAATTAAACAGTCTGAATGCATATTAATGATGCGGTATTCTTAGAGGATTTATGTCCAAAGTTCAGAATTAGACAATGGCGAAAGTCAATTCATAGATTTACAGGAAAAAGTTGTATATATTGCGGAAAACCATCTGAATCTATTGACCATGTATTACCACGAAGCCAAGGCGGCTTGAGCACAACAGAAAACTGCGTACCTGCATGTCTTTCTTGTAATGGGGATAAATCAGATGAAAATGCTTTGTATTGGTATAGAAAACAAAAATTTTATGACCCCAGAAGAGCAATGGCTATAAGAGCTTGGTTAGAAGGAGATTTAAGATTAGCTATAAGATTATTGCAATGGGCTAATCCTAGTTTTAAGATCAAAGATAAAAATTGTGAAACCGATGAATCAAAATATAAAGTAGCTTGACTACCAAACATTACAAACTTTACTTGAATTATTACTCTCACATATGTCTTCTAACTCTCGAGGAGAATCTGGAAATATTAACAATGTAGATATTGATATAAAAACGATAAATAATTTTTGATAGAATTTAATATCGACACATATTTCTTTTTCTTTCAGAGAAGTAAAACTTTTACTACTGCAGAAATTGTTAGATTTTAAATCAGGCCTAACAGCTGTCTTCATTGCAAAATAATACATATGTACTACTATACTGCCCTATGAAGGATTTTGCAAATTCTCTCAAAAGTAACACTAAATTTTTGATCTTTGGATGTGGTTTTAGTGGTAATTTCTTTGCAAAAACTGTAAGAAAATTTGGTTACAAGGCTTTAACAAGTTCAAGATCTGAAAAGCAAGATCAACATAGTTTCGTTTTCAATAGTACAAATGGTAAAGTTCCTAACGATGAAATTTTTGATGGAACAACGCATGTTCTAAGTTGCATACCCCCTGGGGAAAATGGTAAAGATCCAGTATTAGAAATTCTTAAAAGTAAACTAAAAAGTTTATCCCTAGAATGGATAGGATATTTATCCACAACAGGAGTATATGGAAACACTAACGGTGATTGGGTATCTGAGATTGATAAACCTAACCCTTTTCAAAAAAGAAGTCATATTAGATTAAATTGCGAAACAGAATGGATTGAATCTGGGTTACCTGTGCAAATTTTTAGGTTACCAGGAATTTATGGGCCTGGTAGGTCCACTTTTGATGCAATTAGAAATCAAAAAATTCGCGTTATCTCAAAAAAAAATCAAGTATTTTCTAGAATTCACGTTGCTGATATCACAAATGCAATTATCCATTTATTACGAAATAAAGATTCTTTAAAATTTCACCAAATTATTAATATTGCAGATGATAAACCCTGCTCTCAATTGGAAGTTATTCAATATTGTTACGATCTATTAGGCTTAAAAATGCCAAAGCCAATATTATTTGATGAAGCAAAAAAAGAATTATCACCTATCGCACAATCTTTTTGGACTGAAAATAGAAGAGTTTCTAATAAACTATTATGCGAAACACTTGGATATCAACTAATTTATAAAGACTATAAAATTGGCTTAAAGAATTGCTTTTTAGATAGTCATAAAAAATAAATATCAAGATTATTTATGATTTTTAAAAACACAAATAATACAACTAAAGTAGTTTTGAGTGTCGGAGATGAATCGGGTGTAGGACCCGAAATAATTTTAAAAGCTCTTTATTCTAATGATATACCTAGAAATAATGAATACATTTTAGTTGGTTCCAAAAAAAACTTGCAAAAAACATATGCGCATCTTAGATCTTTAGGTTTATCAAACTTAGCAAATCCCAATAATTTTCAAATTCATGATCTCGAAACTTCTTCATCTGATAAAGAATCCAATGCAAGTTATGGTGATTCAAGTTTCTATTACTTGACGAAAGCAATAGAAATTGTACAACAATATCCAAATTCTGCACTTGTTACTGGACCAATTTGCAAGAAATCATGGTCACTAGCCGGTCATTGCTTTGCAGGACAGACCGAAGTATTGGCTAAATCGTGTGGAGTAAAAAATGTTGGAATGTTATTTACAGCTAAATCACCAATTACAGGTTGGAGATTCAATACCTTACTAGCAACAACCCACAT
The DNA here is from genome assembly GCA_902572675.1 of uncultured Prochlorococcus sp. Lineage (GTDB taxonomy): Bacteria > Cyanobacteriota > Cyanobacteriia > PCC-6307 > Cyanobiaceae > Prochlorococcus_A. The sequence continues at coordinate 9,932 of CACGGY010000013.1, forward strand.
AGCACTAAGTGAGGTACCAAAGAAGCTAAATACAAAATTAATCCAAACTAAATTAGATCTTTTAAAAGATTTTTGTAGTAGATATAAAGAAAAAATTACAATAAGAGTTGCGGGATTAAACCCTCATGCTGGCGAAGAAGGCATTTTGGGGACTGAAGAAAGAGATTGGCTGAATGATGCATTGGTTACTTGGAATGAAAAGAACAAAGATGTTAGGGTAATAGGTCCTTTATCACCTGATAGTTGTTGGAATTCTTCCGCCAAAGCTTGGTTACATAAAGATACTGAAAAACATGATGGAATACTTGCTATGTATCATGACCAAGGTTTAATTCCAATGAAAGCTATAGCCCTTAATTACTCAGTTAACACCACAATAGGTTTACCTTTTATAAGAACTTCTCCAGATCATGGAACAGGATTTGATATTGCTGGCAAAGGGATAGCTCAATCTCAAAGTATGATTGAAGCCATAAAAGCTGCTATAGAAATGTCTAATAATTCAAGACTGTTTAACACGCATTAAAACTTGACCAAATTCAACGGGTGTTCCATTTTCAACAAGAATCTCAACTATTTCAGCATTAAATTCAGATTCAATTTCATTCATTAGTTTCATAGCTTCTAAAATGCAAATTGTTTGACCTACCGCAATATTATTTCCTACTTCAACAAATGGATCCTCACCAGGCGCTGCAGCCCTGTAAAAGGTTCCAACCATAGGAGAGGTAATTTCCGTAAGATCTGAGCGTCCAGGAGGGGCTACCTGTGGCACCTCAGGCTCTTTAGCTAATGAAACATTATCACTAATTGTTTGTTGGCTAGCAATTTTTTGCCTATCAACTGAAATATTAGGAACTAAATTGTTAATGACTTGACCCTGATCAAATAAATTCCTTTTAATTTCTAGTTTAAAATCTTCTCCCTCAAGTAAAAATTCTTGAATATCGCTAGTAGAGATTTTCTCTATTAAGCGATCTAAGTCATCATGATCTAGTTTCATAGCCATTAATTTTCACGTCCAAGATAACTATCATTACGAGTATCAACTTTAATCATTTCTCCAACAGAAATAAATAAAGGAACCATAACTTGGGCACCTGTCTCTAGGATAGCTGGTTTCGTGCCCCCACTAGCAGTATCACCTTTAACTCCAGGGTCAGTCTCTGTAACTTTCAAAGTAATAGAAATTGGAAGTTCTACTTCTAAAACTTTACCATTATGGAAAATTACATTTACCTCCATTCCTTCTTTTAAATACTTTGCACCTTTCCCGATTTGTGCAGAAGAAAGTCTTGTTTCTTCGAAACTTGTCATATCCATAAAAACATAATCTCCAGACTCCACATAAGTATGCTGCAGGTTAGACTTCTCAAGGATAGCCTGCTGTACTGATTCTCCGGCTCGAAAAGTTTTTTCAACCACGTTGCCGCTTTGAACTGATTTTAATTTTGTTCGCACGAAAGCAGAACCCTTACCAGGCTTGACATGTAGAAATTCTACAACACGCCAAACTTGTCCATCCAATTCGATGGTGGTACCTGTGCGAAAATCGTTACTGGAAATCATTCCTGTATTACATCCCCAAGGATCATAAACCTGCAAGAGTACTATGCAAAAATTCTTATCAAATCAGAACAAACTTTTCTTAAGTTTATCAATCGTAATTTTACATATTTTTCTCTTAAAACCGACTCAAGTATTGGCTGATTTGCCTACTGGAAATGCAGTAAAAGACCCTAGTGCAATCCTCAGAAATGCACTCCCCATCAAGCAAATTGAGTTGCAAGAAATTCAACACAAATTGGAAGATACTAGCGACCTTGTAAGAGGAGGAAGATGGCCAGCGCTTGCGAAAACTGTTACAAAATGTCAATCTTTACTCAAAAAATACGAAAGTCGAATTATTGAAGAATTACCAAACAATAAAAAGAAAATTGCTAAAAAAACATTTTTAGAACTTAAAGAAAATTTTGACAACCTTCAAGATTTTTCTAAATCAAAAGATAAGTACTCATTCATAGCGACCAGAAAAGAAGCTTTAGATAAAATAGGTGGATTAGAAGAATATTTTTTACCAAAACAATTTCCTTACGATATTCCAGAAGAGTTTGATAATCTACCGAGATTACTAGGCAGAGCAAAAGTCAATATTAAAACTACACAAGGAGATATGATAGCAATTGTAGATGGATTTAACGCACCACTTACGTCAGGTGCTTTTGTAGATTTAGCTTCAAGAAATTTCTATAAGGATTTACCAATTAATAGAGCAGAAGAATTTTTTGTACTGCAAACAGGTGATCCAATTGGTGAAGCAATTGGTTATGTAGATCCTGAAACAAATTTAGAACGTCACGTTCCTCTCGAAATTAGAATTCCTGAGGAAAAGGATACTTTTTATAATCAAACTTTTGAAGACTTAGGTCTCTACACGGAGACACCAACATTACCATTCGCAACACTTGGAACTCTAGGTTGGTCCCACTCGAATACTGCAGTTGATGATGGCTCATCTCAATTTTTCTTCTTTTTATATGAAGCAGAACTGAATCCAGCAGGTCGTAATTTAATTGATGGTAGAAATGCTGCTTTTGGCTATGTTATAGAAGGTTTTGATGTATTAGAAAAACTAACCAAAGATGACATAATCGTCTCTATTGATGTTTTAGAAGGTATTGAAAACCTTAAATTAAATGCGTAAAAAAGAATTATTAGAAGACATAGGAGAAAAAGAATTAATAAATAGGCTTGGAAAGTTTATGCCTAAAAATCAAGCCTCAGATGATTGTGCTTTAATCAAAACTAAAAATGAAAAGTTACTCATCAATAATGATTCATTAGTAGAAAATGTTCATTTCAGCGATGATTCTATTTCCCCTCAAGACCTTGGATGGAAAGCAGTTGTATGCAATATCTCTGACTTATTATCAAGTGGTAGCAGAAAAACTTTAGGAATTACAATAAGTCTGATTTTACCTTCTAAAACTGAATGGGTTTGGGTTAAAGAGTTGTATAAAGGAATAAATAAAGCTTTAAAAGAATACGGGGGAATAATTCTGGGAGGAGATTGCTCGACAGGAAATCAAAAAACTATATCCATTACAGCCCTTGGCATTCAAGGAGAAATTCAACTACAAAGAAACGCATGTAAACCAGGTGAAATAATCCTATCCACAGGAATTCATGGCCTTAGCAAACTAGGGTTTATGATACAAAATAAAATTAATATTGATGAAAATATTTCTTTAAAAAAAAGATTAATAAATAAGTCTATTAACCATTTTTGCCGCCCTAAAGTTAAACCTCATTTTCTAACAAATCTCATAAAAACTCGTTCCAATAAAAAAATAAGAAGAATAGGTTGTACTGATAGTAGTGATGGCCTATTTCAAGCCATACAAGATTTAGCAGTCGCTAGCAAATGTAAAGCGATAATTAATTATGAGAAAATAAAAAAAGATAAAGATTGGCCAAAAGGTGATAGATGGGATGAATATTATTTCTTTGGTGGTGAAGATTACGAATTAGTCTTTTCACTACCGAGAAAATGGGCAAAGAATTTATCTAAACTAGATAAAAATATTATCGAAATAGGTTATTTTATGAGAGGGGAACCTTCAATAGAATTTAAAGATCAAAAGAAAAATAAATTATTGAATAATATACCTTTCAAGCACTTTTAATTACTCCCAATTTTTAGCAACAATCTCTGCTAAATCAACAACCCTCTGACTATAACCCCACTCATTGTCATACCATGCAAGGACCTTAACGAGGTTATCACCGATGCACATAGTAAGGTCGCTATCTACTATTGATGATTCATTAGTACCTGCATAATCGCTAGAAACCAGTGGCTCATCACCATATTTAATAATTCCCTTCATTGAGCTTAGAGATGCTTCCTTAAGAGCAGTATTGACTTCTTCAGCTGTGACAGATTTAGAAGATTCAAAAACAAAATCTACTGCTGAAACGTTAGGAGTTGGAACTCTCATTGCAATTCCTGTTAATTTACCTTTCATTTCTGGGTATACCAGCGCTACTGCTTTTGCAGCTCCTGTAGAAGTAGGAACAATGTTTGTAGCAGCGGCTCTAGCCCTTCTTAAATCTCTATGACTATTATCTAAAATTCTTTGATCCCCTGTATAGCTATGAATTGTAGTCATCAAACCTTTGTTAATCCCGAAAGTTTGGTCTAAAACTTTAACTACTGGAGCTAAACAGTTCGTTGTACAACTAGCATTACTCAAAATATCATAATCTTTATGATTGTATGTATCAGCGTTGACTCCAACTACATAAGTACCAACACCATCACCTTTGCCAGGAGCAGTTAAGATGACTTTTTTTGCTCCTACCTCTAAGTGCTTACTTGCACCAACGTCTGTATTAAATACTCCAGTAGATTCAATAACTAAATCTACACCCCAGTCTTTCCAAGGGAGATTCATTGGGTTTCTATCAGAGAAACATTTAATTGTCTTGTTATTAATTACGAAAGTATCATCAGTATATTGAATATCAACACCATCAAGTTGACCAAGGACTGAGTCATACTTTAATAGATGAGCATTAGTCTTAGGATCTGAGGTAACATTAATTCCAACCACTTCAATATTGGTATAAGCACCTCTGCTTAGCCAACAACGCATAAAGTTTCGACCAATTCTGCCAAAGCCGTTAATTGCAACACGCAAAGTCATAACTAATAATTTCTAAATGATTAACCTAAGTTGCTGATCATACTGAATTTTGTGCAATAACGTAAGGTTTTTTTGATTTATTAAGCAAATAAGTCTAGTTTTGTATTAATTCAAGAAAAAAAAACATTTTTTTTTAAGAAAAAATAGCAAAATTTTACCTAGAAGTTATTTTAATTTAAGTAAAAGATAAACATTGGATAAAAAATTACTGTTGAAAAGTCACTTTCATTTTATTGGGATTGGAGGTATAGGGATGTCAGCATTAGCAATAGGTTTACTTAAAAAAGGTTGTTCAGTTTCAGGATCTGATTTAGTTAAAAACGATGAAACTAAAAAATTGGAGAAATTAGGTGCAGTAATCTTTACTTCTCAAATTCGACAAAATATTGAATTTGTTATTTCAAAATTTACCAACAAATTGATTAATTTTGTTGTAAGCTCCGCAATTAAGCCAGAAAATGAAGAATTTTCATACTGCAGAAAAAAAAATTTATCAATAAAACATCGTTCAGAGATACTTGCAATGCTAATGAGCACTTATACTACATTAGCGGTAGCAGGCAGCCACGGAAAAACATCAACCAGTACATTTCTTTCTACAATACTTGAGTTATGTACACGTAATTCTTCTTCAATAACTGGAGGAATAATTCCTATTTACAACTCTAATTGCCATTTAGAAAATACAAAATACTTAGTAGCTGAAGTTGATGAATCTGATGGAACAATTGACAAATATAGGTGTGATATCGGAATAATCAATAACATTGATTTTGATCATTGCGATAACTTTTCTAATTTAAATGAAGTCATATCTTCTTTTAAAAGTTTTGCTAAAAACTCTAAAAAATTACTACTTAATTTTGATTGTGAAACCTCGAGAAATAATTTTTATTCTAATTGTAAGTGGTCAAACACTACCGCTAAAAACGTAGCTTATGCAATAATTCCAACTGAAATTAATTCAAATTATACATTTGGAAAATATTATGAAAATGGAAATTTTATTAGTAGTTTAAGTATTCCAATTCCAGGATTACACAATTTATCTAATATCACCGCAGCAATAGCAGCTTCAAGATTGATAGGAGTAGATTTTATAGAAATTAAGAAAAATATCAAATATCTGAAACTTCCAAAAAAAAGATTTGAATTCAGAGGCCAAATAAACGAAAGGAATTTATATGATGATTATGCGCATCACCCAAATGAAATAAAAGAAACGATTAAATTAGGAAGATTATTGGTTCAGCAAAAACATAATAATGAATGTCAAAAAAGTAGATTAATAGCTATATTTCAACCTCATAGATACTCTCGAGTAAAGCAATTTACTAAAGAATTCGCTGAAGAACTATCAAAAGCAGATGTTATTTATGTAACCAGTATTTATGGAGCAGGAGAAGAAAACGAAGATCAAATTACTTCGACAATTATCACTGATCTGATTTATAAAAAAAATAAAAATGTTAGATATATAAATAATTATTATGAAGTTGCAAAGAATTTTTTCGAATTAACTCAAAAAGGGGATTTAATTTTGAATATGGGAGCGGGGGATTGTCATAATTTCTGGTCCATTTTAAATAAAAAAACAATTAAAGATGATAACTAATTTATGAATAAAAAAATTTTTGCTGAAAACTGTAATTTAAGTAGTTATACAACTATAAAAGTAGGAGGCGTAGCTGAATATTTTGCTGAGCCAAAAAGCATTGAAGAATTTTCATATCTAATAAAATGGGCTAATTTAAACAAACACAGATGTCAAATAATTGGCGCAGGTTCAAATCTTTTAATAAATAATATTTTCATAAAAGGCTTAGTTATTTGTACAAAAAAATTGAAATCACTACAGATAGAACCATATTCGGGAATTGTTGAAGCGGAAGCAGGTGTAATGCTCCCAACATTATCTAATTCTCTTGCTAAAAATGGATTACAAGGAGGGGAATGGGCTGTCGGAATTCCAGGAACATTAGGAGGAGCAATTTATATGAATGCTGGCACAGGTAATTTATCGCTAGCAAAAAATCTTATTTCCGTAAAAGTTATAAATAATAAAACTCATGAAAAACTTGAAATTGAAAAAAAAGATATCAATTTTGAGTATAGATTTAGTTCTTTTCAAAAAAACGATTTAACAATTATTAGTGCAAGATTATATTTTGAACCTAATGGAAATCTAGAACAATTAATTAGAACAACCAAAAATAACCTTAAATTAAAAACAGAAACACAACCATATCATCAACCAAGTTTTGGTAGTGTTTTTAAAAATCCTGAAAATAATTATGCAGCAAAAATAATTGATGATATGGGTTTAAAGGGATTGAAAATAGGAGGGGCTGAAATTTCTACAATGCATTCAAATTTTATAATTAATACTTCTTCAGCAAGTTCAAAAGATATTTATGATTTAATAACAGTAATTCAACAAAAAGTACAACAAAAAAGAGGGATTTATTTGCAACCAGAAGTAAGAATGATTGGTTTTGACTATCCTAATTAAAGAAACGTTTTAAAAAATGGCGGGTTTTGGACTTCCTAACTTTGGACAACTTACAGAAGCTTTTAAAAAAGCTAAACAAATTCAGCAAGATGCTCAAAAATTACAAGATGAACTTGAAAATATGGAAATTGAAGGGAAAAGTGATGATGAAATGATAAAAGTTTGGATAAGTGGAAACCAACTTCCTTTAAAGGTAGAAGTACAAGAAAAAATCTTAAATGCAAATAAAGAACAAATAGAGCAAAACATTCTGCAAGCTATTCAAAAAGCTCATGAATTATCAACTACAACTATGAAAGAAAGAATGAATGATTTGACTGGTGGATTAAATCTTAATCTTCCTGGTTTTGATAATAATGACTCTTAGAAGACTCAATCATTTCTTTATAAAAAGAATATCTTTCGAAGGATTTATTTAAATTACATCCCTCATCTTTTAAATGTAAGCAGTTACGAAATTTACACCTAATTCCTTCTTCGTTTACCTGTTTATCTATTTCTGAATAAAGATTTGCCAACAACTTAATATCAATCTCTAGAGGTTGCATATTGAAACCAGGAGTGTCCACAATGTAACTTTGATTCGATATAGAAAATAACTCAACATTTCGAGTAGTATTTTTTCCTCTCTTAATTTTATTGGAAACTGGAGCAGTACTATTTTGAAGACCTGGAATAATCATATTTAACAAAGTAGTTTTACCAACTCCAGATGGGCCTATAAAAATTGAACAAGCTTTTTGCTTTAACTCAGCTAATAAATTTTCAAAGCAATCAGATTTCTGTAAATTTAAAGTTATTACTTGATAACCCCATTTCTCAAATTTATCAATTAAATATGATCTTCTTTTATCAGAAATTAAATCACACTTTGTCAAAACTAATGAGACTTCAACTCCCATTGATTCTGCTGATATCAGAAACCTATTAACTTGAGATAAATTTAACTCTGGTTCTTCAACAGAAAAAGTAACGTATATGTTAGAAATATTTGCAACTGAGGGTCTAACTAAAAGATTTTTTCTTTTTTTTAAACTTGTTATTAATGCGCGTTTACTTTTAAGATCAATGTTTTCAATCGCTACTTCGTCTCCAACAAAAATTAATTGATCCTTGAAATTTATAGACTTTCTCACCTTGCATAAAAATCTTTCAGTATTTTCAAAATTTTCTTTATCTTTTAGGTCAACTAAAAAAAAATCATTAAATTTTTTTGTAACTAAACCTAAATTTTTACTATTAGTTTTCATTCAAAATTTTTATTTTTAAGGAATTTTCATTTTCATTTATTTGTGAAAAAGAACATCCAATCTCTTTTAAATTAATTAATACCATTTCTTGTGGTTCACCTTTATCAATTTCAACTATAAGCTGTTCATTTTTGGATAACTTTTCTAGAGCCAATTTAATTTTGACTACATTTAAAGGACATGGAACAGATTTAAGATCCAAATACTTTAATGAAGTCATTATGATTCTTTGCCAAATAATTTACTAAATAGTCCACTGCTCGAATTAATGTTTTTATCTGAATATTGAGAAGCTAAACCCTCTAAAAGCTTTCGTTCTTCGTCTGTTATGCGAGTTGGTAATTTTACCTTTACTAAGACTTCATGATTACCTCTAGCAACTGGATTACCAAGTCTAGGTACGCCTTTATTCTCTAGTGAGAGAGTTGTATTTGGTTGAGTACCACTTGGAATTTTTAAATTTACATTGCCATCAACAGTAGTAATTTTGACTGTATCTCCTAAAATAGCCTGTAAATAACTTACAGCTATTTCAGAATAAATAGTCACACCATCTCTTTTTAATTTTGAATCATTCTTTACTTTAATAAAAACATAAAGATCTCCAGGTGGGCCTCCTCTCATACCAACATTTCCTTCTCCTGACACTCTTAATTTAGTACCAGTATCAACTCCTGCAGGAATATTAATTCGTAATTTTTTTCTAACTTGCTTTACACCGTTACCGCCACAGCTTGTACATGGATCTGCGATAATTTGCCCAACTCCATTACATGAAGGACATTCAGCTACTTGTGTAAAATTACCAAATGGTGTCCTAGTTGCTCTCCTTACTTGTCCAGTTCCACCACATGTTGTGCAGTTCTTGGGACCAGTTCCTGGTTTGGCCCCTGTTCCCGTACATATTTCACATGTCTCTAGATGGGGAATTTTAATTTCTTTTTGTTGACCAAATATTGCATCCTTAAAGTCAACATTAAGGTCATATCTTAAATCATCTCCTTGTTGAGGACCTCTTCTTTGAGATCTTCCTCCCTGTGGGTTTTGTCCACCAAAGCCATTAAAAAAAGTTTCAAACAAATCTGCAAAGCCACCCATATCGCCCATATCAGGCATTCCAGCAGCACCTCCGAGCCCAGCCTCTCCAAACTGATCATATCTAGCCCTAGTTTCGGGATCGGCTAATGCTTCGTAAGCTTTACCAATTTCTTTAAATTTATCTTCAGCACCAGGTTCTTTATTAACATCAGGATGATATTGTCTTGCTAATTTTCTATAAGCCCTCTTTAGGGTATCAGCATCAGCATCTCTTGAAACTCCTAGAATTTGATAAAAATCAGCCATTCGATAATGCTCAAGTAAAAATTTGGAATTTATACATCTTCAGAAGGAGTTTCCTCTGAATCAATATCCACTTCAACTTTATCCACTTC
>CACGGY010000014.1 GCA_902572675.1 uncultured Prochlorococcus sp.
TTCCTGGAGAGCGTGCTGTTGCAGTAAAAAATGTAACTATAAATGAGCCTCAATTTCAAGGACACTTCCCTGAAAGGCCCTTAATGCCTGGTGTTCTTATTGTTGAATCAATGGCTCAAGTCGGGGGGATAATAGTAACTCAAATGCCTAATCTCCCAAAAGGACTTTTCGTTTTCGCCGGAATAAATAATGTTAAATTCAGAAAACCTGTTGTGCCAGGAGATCAATTGATAATTACATGTGAATTAATAAGTATAAAAAGACAAAGATTTGGCAAGGTTAAAGGTGAGGTTCACGTCGATGAGGCATTGGTTTGTGCCGGAGAATTAATGTTCTCATTAGTTGATTAGGGATATGGAGAGTAAAAATAATAAATTAAATTCAAGCTTTAGTACTGCTAAAGTGCACTCAAAAGCTTTTGTTGATCCAAGCGCTGAATTGCATGATGGGGTTATTATTTCTCAGGGAGCTATTGTTGGTCCTAACGTAATTATCGGCAAAGGAACAGAAATAGGACCAAATGCAATTATCTCAGGAAGAACACAAATTGGTATTAATAATAAAGTCTTTCCAAATGTTTTTATTGGCCTAGATCCTCAAGACCTTAAGTATAAAGGTGCTCCAACTGAAGTAATTATTGGAGATAATAATACCTTTAGAGAATGTGTAACTATTAACAAGGCTACTGATGAAGGCGAAAAAACTATTATTGGCAATAATAATTTGTTAATGGCTTACAGTCACATTGGTCATAATTGTGAACTTGGGAATAGGATAGTTTTATCAAATAGTGTTCAAGTTGCTGGTCATGTAAAGATTGAAGATAAAGCTATTATTGGGGGCTGTTTAGGTATTCATCAATTTGTTCATATTGGATATTTAGCAATGATAGGAGGAATGACTCGAGTAGATAGAGACGTCCCTCCCTTTTGTTTGGCAGAAGGACATCCAGGACGCTTGAGAGGTTTAAATAGGGTTGGAATTAAAAGAAGTGGATTGTTGGAAAATAAGAATTTTGATTTAAAACTCTTACAAAGTACTTGGAATTTACTTTTTAAATCAAATTATTTAACGTCTGATGCGTTGGACATAGCAATTAATGGCAAATTAGATTTCTCTTCAAAAAAATTATGTGATTTCTTAAAAGATTCGATAACAAAAGAAAGACGCGGCCCAATGCCTTTAATAAATTAATGAATAAAAAAATATTTATAAGTACGGGAGAAGTCTCTGGAGATTTGCACGGAAGTTTGTTATCAAAAGCATTATTTGAAGAAGCTAAAAAAAAATCTATAGATTTAGAAATTTGTGGATTAGGTGGGGAAAGGATGAAGAGGGAAGGTGTAAGAATTTTTCAAGATACTACTTCAATAAGTGCAATAGGAATTTGGGAGGCTTTACCTCTTATCCTTCCAACATTGAGAATTCAAAAAAGATTTTATAAATTACTAAAAAGATACCCCCCAGATTGCTTAATTTTGATTGACTACATGGGACCTAATATTAAAATTGGGACTAAATTAAAAAGATCTTATAATAAGATCCCTATTTACTACTACATAGCTCCCCAAGAATGGGCGTGGAGAGTTGGAAACAATAGCACTACAAATTTAATTAAATTTTCAGATAAAATTTTTGCAATTTTTAAACTGGAGGCAAAATTTTATAGAAAAAGGGGCGGAAATGTTTTTTGGGTTGGACACCCAATGATTGATTTAACTAAGAAATTGCCTTTTAAGAGTAACTCTAGAAAAATTCTAAAACTAAAAGCAAACCAAAATATCTTACTTTTAATGCCTGCATCAAGACCGCAAGAGTTGAAATATATATTGCCTACCTTCTTGAAAACTGCAAAAAAATTACAAATAAGATATCCGAATCTCGTTGTTTATATCCCATCTTGTAGGAGAGTTTTTGATGAGAAATTTAGAAAGGGTTTAGAAAAATATGAAATTAAAGGTACAGTTATTTCTCAACAAGATGATTCTGAATTGATGCCCTATATCTATTCATTAGCAAAACTAGCTTTATGCAAATCAGGCACAGTTAATATGGAATTGGCTTTATATGGAATACCGCAGATTATTGGATACAGAGTGAGTAGAGTTACTGCTTTTATAGCAAAAAGAATTCTTAATTTTAAAGTAAGATTTATTTCTCCTGTAAATCTTTTAATGAGAAAATTTGTTATACCTGAGTTTGTCCAGAAAAATTTTGATGAAAAGAAAATTTTTTATAAAGCTTGCAGGCTTCTCGACCTTCCATCAGAAAAAGCAAAAATTAAAAAAGGTTATACTCTTTTAAAAAAAGAATTAGGAGAGGAAGGAGTTGTTGATAGAGCTGCAAAAGAGATCATAAATTCCATTATTTGAACTTTATAATAAAAAGATGAAATATTTTCTACCTCTGATAATTGCTTTTTCAATTCTTTTTAATCCTTTAAATACACTCGCAGAAGAATTGATTCTTGCGGGAGGCTGTTTTTGGTGTTTAGAACATGATTTAGAGTCCTTAAAGGGGATAAATTTTGTACAAAGTGGTTATTCAGGAGGAAATTTACAAAATCCTACTTATGAAAATCATGTCGGGCATCAGGAAGTTGTTTCGGTTAATTATGATCCCCAACAAGTAAGTTTGGCTGAGATACTTAGACTCTATTTTAGAAATATTGATCCGCTGGACGGTAAAGGTCAATTTTGTGATCGAGGAGATTCATATAGGCCAGTCATTTTTTTTCAAGATAAAATTGAGGAAACTGAAGCAAGAAATGCGATTGTTTCGGCATCTAATGAATTGAGAGTGCCATTAGAAAAAATATCTGTTGAACTAAAATCAAAAGGTCAATTTTGGTTAGCTGAAGAATATCATCAGGATTTTGCTGAGAGAAATGAATTGAAATATAAGTTTTATAGATTCTCATGTGGGAGAGATCAGAAATTAGATAAGCTTTGGGGGGATAACGCTAGATCAACAGATCTTTGGTCTGAATAATTTCAAAATAATCATTTATTCTTGATCCATTGCACTAGAGTTTTTACTCCAAAACCTGTTGCACCTGAGGGATTAATGCCCTTATTCTTATCAGTCCAACAAGTCCCAGCAATATCAATATGAGCCCATTTAATCTCTTTATCAAAGAATTCCTCTAAAAACAAAGCAGCAGTTATTGACCCACCTGCCCTAGGGCCTGTATTTTTCATGTCAGCTATATGAGACTTTAACCCTTCTTTATAAGATTTTTGTAAAGGCATTTGCCATAATTCTTCTCCAGACTGGGCTGATGCAGCTTTTAGGTCATTTGCTAGATCATCATTATTGCTCCAGAATCCAGCTACATCATTTCCTAATGCGACAACTATTGCTCCTGTTAAAGTGGCAAGATCTATTATTGAATCCGGTTTTAAATTAGATGCGTAAGTTAAAGCATCAGCTAATGTGAGCCTACCTTCTGCATCAGTGTTATTTATTTCAATTGTCTTACCATTAGATGCCTTAACTACGTCTCCAGGATGTACTGCAGATCCATTTATCATGTTTTCGCAAGCTGCCACAATAAAATGTATTTCTAGTCCCTTTGGTTTTATTGCTCCAAGTGCTTTTGCTGCCCCTAAAACTGCAGCGCTTCCGCCCATATCATATTTCATCATTTCAATTTGAGATGCTCCTACTTTCAGATTGTATCCTCCAGAGTCAAAGGTTAAACCCTTCCCAACAAGAGCAATCTTTTCCTTTATAGGACCCTCTGACCTCAAAGTAAGGTGTATAAATTTAGGATCTAGATCAGAACCTTTTGCTACAGCTAAAAATGCACCCATTCCTAAATCTTCACAATCTTTTGCCTCTAAAATTTTTACTTCCAAACCATGATCCTTAGCTATTTGAGAAGCCTGAATAGACATTGCCTGGGGAGTAAGACTATTTGGAGGGGCGGCTACAAGTCTTCTTGCTAGTTCTACACCTTCACAAATTTTTTCTGTCTCTTCAAAGCTAATATTCTCAAAGTTTTTTAAATTCAAAAACTCTATTTCTTTAAGAACATTCTCTTCATCTTTTTTCTTGTTGAATCTATTGTCCTTATAGGCAGATAATCTAGCAGACTCTGCTAATTGTTCTATTTCTAGTTTTGAATTTATTAATTCCCAAGGTAGCAAGAAGCTGATTTTTTCATTTTTATCAACAGTTTTTCTAATTAGATTTCCTATGGAGTTTTCTATATCACTTTTTTTAAGGTCTTTCGATTTGCCAAGACCAACTATTATTAAAGTTTCTAATTTTTGATCTAAAAATTCAAAGCTTAGAGTTTTTCCTTTTTCTCCTTTGAATTTTTTTTGAGTAACCGTTTTTAGTAATAATTTTGGGTCAACAACAAATTTTATATTTTCAAGTTGGCTTGCTATTTCTTCCTCTAAGACTCCAAAAATTAATGAAGCACCTTGCCAGTTATCTAGATTTTTTTGGAATGTGGAAAATTGCATTTGTAAAATGGATTTAATTAACTTTTAGTTGTTTGTGAAAGTAGTTGCCCACCTATCTCGGGTTTCTTTATTAAAGGGTGGTAACCATAAATATATCAGTTGCTGTTCTAATTTACGTCTTAATTTTACTTCTTTAGGTACATCTAAGAAGAAACGAATATCTTGATGACTTGAGAGGTTATTATGGGCTAGGGCTTCTTTATAGTTCATGAGGTAATTTTTACAGTCATGTTCTCCCTTCCATCTTTTGTTTGCTACGTTTGTTTCTCCTATATAAAGAATTATTTTAGATTTCTCCATTGAGTCAATTACAAAATACATTGCGGGACCATCGTGTATATATTGATTTGTTCTCCAAAAGTTTAATGATAATGGCTGCAGGGAAAACGGATCAATTTTTCTTTCATTTGAAATTGTATTTATAGGAAGACATGTTTGGTGCAAAGTTTTATTGTGGGCATCTTTTAAAATTTTAAATTGATGATTATGGATTTTATTTCTCCATTCAGTTAGGATTTCGCCTTTGATTTTTAGATTATTTGAGTTTTGAAAATTAATTGATGTATTTACATTTGAACCAAATAATTCAAATTGTCTATTTTGATTCGAAATATTATTTACGTTGAATTTTTCCAATATCTATAAAACATGTCTACTAAATTTAATTCTGAAAAAATATAAATCAAAGAATTATTTATAAACTAAAATTTATTAATGTTCTAATCAATTTAAAAGATTCTTGTTATCTTGTAGTTGAGCCTTAATCTTGCGAAGTAAAAAAATAGAAATGGGATTCTTTGAGTCAGACATCGTTCAAGAAGAAGCTAAAAAGCTTTTTACAGATTACCAAGAACTTATGAAACTTGGCTCTGATTATGGAAAATTTGATAGAGAAGGGAAAAAAATGTTTATCAAAAAAATGGAATCTCTTATGGATCGTTATAAGGTTTTTATGAAGAGATTTGAATTGTCTGAAGATTTTCAAGCCAAAATGACAGTAGAACAATTAAAGACACAGTTAAGTCAATTTGGGATTACACCTGATCAAATGTTCGAACAGATGAATAAAACCTTAATAAGAATGAAGGATGAACTTGATAAAACTTCTTAAATTAAACGCTTAAAGCTTCATGTCAGATAATTTAATATTGCCATCATGGCTGTCAAGAGGAATAGAAGAATATTTTCCAATTAAGGGAACAGATCAAAATTTCTCCGAGCTAATTGATCATGCGAAAAAAAATAATAAAAAATTAAGGGTTAAACTCGGAATCGATCCAACTGGAACAGATATTCATCTTGGGCACAGCATATTGTTCAAAAAACTTAGGGCATTCCAAGATAATGGACATGTTGCAGTTTTAATTATTGGAGATTTTACTGCTCAAATTGGAGACCCAACTGGAAAAAATAAAACAAGAGTGCAGTTATCGGAAAAACAAGTTAAGGATAATGCAAAAACATACTTAACCCAACTAGGAATGGGTAAACCAGCTAATGAATCTATTTTAGATTTTGATTCAAAAGATAGAATAGAAATTAGATATAATAGCGAATGGTTAAAAGGATTAGATCTTAATTCGATAATTGAATTAATGGGGAGTACAACGGTTAGTCAAATGCTAGCTAAGGAAGAATTTAATAAAAGGTACATTTCACAAGTTCCAATTGCTTTGCATGAATTTTTATATCCACTATTACAAGGGTATGATTCGGTAGTCGTTCAATCAGATATTGAGCTTGGAGGTACAGATCAGAAATTTAATATTGCAATAGGAAGAGATCTTCAAAAGCATTTTAAACAAGAACCTCAATTTGGAATTCTTTTACCAATTTTGACAGGTTTAGATGGAATTAAGAAGATGAGTAAATCTGAATTTAACACCGTCGGTTTAACTGATGATCCTCTTTCAATGTATTCAAAATTAGAAAAAGTACCCGATGATATTATACCTACCTATTTTGAATTACTTACCGAATTAGATTTAAGTTTGCTTGATAACTCAAATCCTCGTGAATTACAGAGGAGAATGGCTTTAGAGGTTACTACTTTGTTCCACGGAGCTGAAGAAGCATTAAAAGCACAATCAAACTGCGAAAAATTATTTCTTGGACAAAAAGAAAAAGTTGGAGAAATTCCAGAGATTTCATTAAAAGAAATAGTTTTTCCAGTTAAGTTTTTTTACTTGCTAAGTGCGCTAAAACTTTTCAAATCTAGCAGCGAATCTAAAAGATCTATTAAAGGTGGGGGTGTAAAAATTGATAGTCAGAAATTAATAAATCCTGATTTAGTTTTTAATTCAAAAAATGATTTGGAAGGAAAAATTTTGCAAATTGGAAAAAAAATAATTAAGAGGTTTGAAAACTGAAAATTTATGAATAAAGAATTTAATTCAGAAGATAAAATAATACTGGCAATTGATGGATTAGATGTAAATCAGGCAAAATTACTTCTGGAAAAATGTCCTGATATTAAATGGGTTAAAGTTGGTTTAGAACTTTTTGTGAGGGAGGGTCCAAGAGTTATTGAAATATTAAAAGGTTTAAATAAAAAAATTTTTTTAGACTTAAAATTTCATGATATTCCAAATACAATGCGTGCAGCATGTTTCGAAGTTTCAAAATTAGGAGTTGATATAATTTCTATTCATGCTTCAGCAGGTTTAAAAGCCCTTAAGGATTCGAAGAAAGCATCTTTAGAAGGAGCCACATTAGTCAGTGCTAAACCTCCATTTGTTGTAGGAATAACTGTTTTAACAAGCTTTTCTCTTAAAGATTTTCAAACTGATCTTGATAGAAATAATTCAATTGAAGAAAATGTATTGAGACTTGCAAAATTGTCTTTTGATGCTGGATTAGATGGATGTGTTTGTTCCCCTTGGGAGGTAAAAATGTTGAGATCTATTTATAAGAATAATTTTGAACTTATTACACCAGGCATCAGATTAAATATTGACAGTAAAGATGATCAAAACAGAATTATGACTCCCCATGAAGCTATAGATAATGGCGCTTCTAAGCTAGTCATTGGTAGATCAATATCAAAAGCAATAGATCCTAATAAAGCTCTAATAGAAATATTTGAATCTATTGATTCTGATTAATTTTGGATTCTTCTCCCTTAAGTAATCTTTTTATATTTGTTCTATGTTTCCAGATTACTAATAATGCCACAATTAAACTTATTAAAAAATATGAGTGTACAAATTTACCTAGGTAAAAAAACATAAAAATAGGAAGTAAGATTGCAGCTGAAATACTGGATAAAGAAACAAATTTAGTTTTTGTTAAGACTATTAAAAAAATACCAAGAGATGCGAGTCCAACTTTCCAAGAAAGAGCTAAAAACATACCTAATCCAGTTGCAACAGCTTTCCCTCCTTTACCTCTAAGCCATATTGGCCAAATATGTCCTGAGATAGCGGATATCCCTGCTATAACTTCTATTAATCCTTGATCTGTGTAATATTGAGCAATTTTTACTGCAAGAAGGCCTTTCCCAACGTCAATGATAAATACAAAAAGTGCTGGCCATTTCCCAACATTTCTTAAGACATTTGTGGCACCTGTAGATCCAGAACCTATAGTTCTTAGATCTATATTTTTGAGATATTTCCCAATTAAAAAACCTGTCGGAAGTGATCCTAAAAGATAACTTGTAAAAATTATTAAGATATTCATAAAGCTTAGTTTAATTCAAGATCATCGTAAATTTCATTATCTGAACCAGCAAATGCAACCCATAATGGGAATTGAAGTATTGGAATTTCAACAGAGGTTTCTGCTGCATCAATAATAATAAATGGCAATTCTTCATTAGCTTCTAATCTATCAGCTCTCTCGATGACACCTTCAGGCCTTTCAAAAAGAACAATCCCACTATTAGGTCCAAAGTCATCCCTTGTAAGACCAAGTGAATCTTGAAGAATTCTTCTCCATTCACCTAATCTTTCAGGCTGAGAAGCTAAAATAAGAGTCTGAAACTGATCTCCATATAATTCTCCAAGAATAGATATTAAACCCGCTGATAACAATGCATTTTTTTGTCGAGAACCTCTACTTTCAAGAGAACCTCTTCCGCCCATGTTAAAGAACCAATCATCCATAATTTCTATATCTGATGAATCAAGACTCCGTCTTAATTTCCAAGGTTCTGCATAAAAGTCAGGTTGTTCCGTAAAACTTGAAAAGCAACTTTTTATAATCTCCTCATCTGGCTTAAATGTTTCAGAAAGAGCAGGAACATTAACCACATTGCTCGCTACATTGTTTTGTTTCTCTTCATCGAGTGGAGATGGCTTTACGATTATTGGTTCAGAAACTAATTCAAGTTTCTCTACGTTTTGTGAAAGATTCTGCAAAGCTCCAGTTAAATACTCCTGAAAGCCTTTTACTCTCTTAGCGATATTATCTGACTGTCCTTTGAAATTTGATTCAATATCTTTTTCTAGCTCATTTTTTTTTGTTTCTAACTCTTTTATTTCTTCAACTAAAGAGTCTTTTTTTGAAACGAGATCTCTAAAAATTTCATTAGAAATTTCATCAAAAGATTTATTTGATTTGTCGTTTTTTGGTGTAATTTTTTTATTTTGCGTTGTATTTTTCTTACTAATTTGTTTGGTTTTATCATCTGAAATTGACTTATCTACTATTAATTCCTTTTCAGGATTATTGTCGGAAATTTCTGTATTGGTCATTTAAATAATTTTGATTAATAGGCAAAGTCTGAATTTTAAGAATTTTTAATTTCCAGGGAGTCAACTTTTTTTATGAGCTCATCTTTTAATTGCTTTGGATTAAATAAAATTGGTAATAAATGGGGACTGGACTTTTCTCTAAAATAAAAAATACCTGGGATAATAGGGAAAAAGAATTTCCATGCAATCCAGTTTTTGAATGGAAAAATTCTAATCTCTTTCCCTAATTGTAAAACGATAAAATCATCATTTGTTATTTTTATTCTTAAGGTGAATGACTGAAGTAATAAAAAAAAGCTAAAAGAAGCAAAAACTATTGTTGGCAAAGAACCAATATTCAAAAACAAAAGCATAAAACTTAAAACTATTAGAATGATTGGCAACTGAAATGATGGAGATATTATTACTGGTTCCTCTTTTTTTGATTTAGTTTTAAACATAGGATCATCCAAATAAAATTTGTGTTAGTAATACATCCATTAAAGATACAGTAACGAGAGTCATCACAACTGCGCCTGTTGTACTCGTTCCAACCTCTTTTGGACCACCTTTAGTTGTGAGTCCATATCCACAAGCAATGATTGAAATAAGTAATCCGAAGACTACAGATTTTATTAACATTGAAGTTAAGTCTGTACTAGTTAAACTTACATTACCTGATCTTACAGATGTCCAAAAAACTATTGGAGGAACTTTATAAAAAATTGTGCTCCAAATTTGTCCGCTCCATAAAGCTACAGATAAAAATAAAAGACACTGTATTGGTGACATTATTACCATCGAAAGTAACCTTGGTACTACCAAATATTGGACTGGTTCGGTCCTTAACATAGTTATTGCCTCAATTTGTTCAGTAACTTTCATAGTGCCAAGTTGAGCAGCATATGCAGTTGCAACCTTTCCAGTCATTAAAGTAGCAGTTAGAAGAGGAGCCATTTCTCTCGCCATGCCTACAGCTAATAAACCTCCAATTTCACTTGAAACACCCATGCTTGTAAGTTGTGATGCAACTTGAATATTAAAAACTGTACCTGCGGCAATTCCCGTAATTAATACAATTAACAAACTTCCAGGACCTGACTCCATAAGTTGGTCAAAGAGATCATTTTTGGAAATTTTACCTTTAAAGATAAAATTAATTGCTTGCCCGCCAATGATTAAGCTGCTTAGAAGTCTTTTGAGAAAATTAAGGTAATACATATTCTTTATATTAGTTTGTAATTAATTTCCCATCCCATTTTCTCATGATTAAAAGACCAATTATTACCAGTATTGAGGGTATCAACCCAATACATAATCTAATAGTTAATTGTGCTGAGTAGCATTGTTCAATTATATTTATACCGTCTTTATCAACAATGCATGATTGATAACCAGATAAATACAATAAAAATCCTAATAATTGAACACTAAATGCGATGCCAATCTTCTGAATAAGTACCATCCAAGCAGTATATAATCCTGCTGGTTTCTCTGGATCTTCGTCTATCGCATCAGGAAGTAGTGACCAAGGGATAAGAAAAGCGGTTGAAGCTCCAATACCAATAAGACAGATTATGAAAATTAAGAGAATGAAAAGAAATATGTTACCGGCATTTAGGAATAAACTATCTCCAACACCTGAAATTTTTGATAATGAAGGTAAAAATAAAGCTGCCGTACATGAAACAATCCACATAATCGATCCATAGTTTAAAGCTGAAATCCTATTCAATTTATTTGATACTCTGGTCCATATTTGTAAACCCACTAAAGCGCTAATTTGGAAAGGTATTGGGATCCACTTAGCAATATATGTTGGTACATTCAGTACATCCTCTACATAGATTAACGCTACCGTTTGCATCAATTGTAAGGCGCACCAGAGAAGAATATAAAGAGTAATAACTTTTAGGAATTTTTTATTTCTGAAGATCCTTTTGAATTGAAGTGTTATTGCTTCAACTTTTCCTGAGGGCCTTCTTGCTTTTTTTGCAAATGGAGCCAATCCCCAACAAGAAATTAATGTTGCAGCAACTGCGATGCATCCACTAATTTTACCCATTAAAAAATATTCATTATTTGCTGATCCTTCAGAACCTAATACAATTCCAGCAATAATCAAACCAGTTAGTCCTGCAATTATTGAGCCAGTAAATCTAGATGCGTTTAGCCTTGTTCTTATTGCTGTTTCTTCAGAAATTTCAGTAGATAGAGCTGCAAAAGGAAGATTAATACTCGTATAAGCAGTCATTACGACTATAGAAATTATGGCATAGTAAATAGTCTTGGTTAGCACTGAACCAGTGGGCGTCCACCATATCGCAGCTAAAGAGAAACCAAGAGGAACAGATGCTGCCACCATCCAAGGGATTCTAGGCCCCCATCTAGATTTGGTACGATCACTTAACCATCCAATTAACGGATCATTTACTGCATCCCATATTTTTATTAACATTAATAATGAACCTGCAATGATTACTGGTAAACCAGCAGAAATAAAGAATTTGAACAGAAAAAAACCAAATTGCGTCGCGACTAAACCTGTACCTGCGTCTCCTAGTCCATAAGAGAACATTAATCTTGTTGTTGATCGAGTTATATTTTTTTTCGAGTGTGAATTTTCCAATCTTTTTACTTTGTTGATTGTTTGATAATGTATTATTGCAGTGGTAATTCTATTACTTAATGCGGGCGTGGTTTAGTGGTAAAACCTCAGCCTTCCAAGCTGAAGATGCGGGTTCGATTCCCGCCGCCCGCTTTTAGAATATATTATTTTTTGCCCCAAATACTTCTTCTGAAATGATTAATAAAGAGCTTCTACTCTTTATTGAAATAGTTTTTTCATTTATAGTTAAGGGTTCAAAAATCGCAGGCATGCTAGTGTCAATAACTTTTAACCAATTATATTTACATTTTGGCAAGGGGAAATCGATGCTATCTGAATATGCATTTAAACCTATCCAGACCTGCGGATTAGTATTTCCTTTATTAAGGCTAAAAGCAATTGTGTGAGACCAACTACTCCAATCGGGGCTATCTAACTTTGTTCCATGCCAATGATATGTTGGAATCTTTTGGTTGGATTGATTGTTAGGGAAGAATGATGGATTAAAAATTTCTATTAGTTTCTTTCGAATTTTTATGACGTATTTAAAATATTCTAATAATTCTAAATCTTGTTGACCATGTTCCCAATTCATCCAGCCCAATAAATTATTTTGGCACCAAGAATTATTGTTACCGCCTTGTGACCTTCCTATCTCATCACCCATAAGTACCATTGGAACACCTTTAGAAATAAGTAAACTAAGAATAAGATTTTTTTGTTGTCTCTTTCTTAAATCATTGATTAATAAGTTTGTAGTTGGTCCCTCCACACCATGATTCCAAGAATTGTTATGGTTATCTCCATCTCTATTTTGTTCGCTATTGGCAAAATTATGTTTTCTATTGAAAGTTACTAAATCTTTTAGAGTGAATCCATCATGTGAAGTAATAAAATTTATTGATTTTGGGAGGATTTTATCTTCTTTATAAATCGATGGACTACCCTTTATTTTATCTCTCATATTCCAAGCTGTATCTTTATCACCCTTCCAAAATCTCCGCAAGTCATCTCTAAAATGACCATTCCAAGTAAAAGTATTCTTAGATGGGAAATCACCCAATTTATATAAACCACCACAATCCCAGGGTTCACTTATAAATTTTATGTCAGCAAGTTCTGGTTCGCAATCTATATCTTCAAAAATTGGAGGATTATCGAGTGGCGAGAGGTTTTCTCCTCTTGATAGGGCAATACCTAAATCAAATCTAAAACCATC
Source organism: uncultured Prochlorococcus sp. (assembly GCA_902572675.1). Lineage (GTDB taxonomy): Bacteria > Cyanobacteriota > Cyanobacteriia > PCC-6307 > Cyanobiaceae > Prochlorococcus_A. The sequence goes on from CACGGY010000014.1 coordinate 12,979, forward strand.
TACTCCAAATTCGCTCGCCCAACATTTTAATGATTCGATTATTAGTTTTCTAACTAATCCTCTGTTTGCGGCAATAGTGTTCCCACAACCAGATACGTCCTGATAATTTTTATCTTTCCCAATAAAGTAATAAAGATTTTCATCTATACCTTTCCAAGATATCGCTGGTCCTTGGGAATCTCCTTCAGAAGTATGATTGTATACGACATCTAAAATAACTTCAATGTCTGCCTTATGACATTCCTCTACTAATTTTCTAAATTCCTCTCTATTTTTTGCAGCTGATTCATTCGAAAGGTATTCAAAATGCGGAGTAAACCAATTAATTGGACTATAACCCCAAAAATTTTCTAAACCATTTGGTGCGTCCGTCGGATCAAAACAAAAAATTGGAAGTAATTCAATTGTTGTAATTCCGAGTTCTTTGAGATATGGAATTTTGGTTAAAAATTTCTTAAAACAACTATCATCTTTATCAATTGATTCAGTAAAGGCTTTTATATGGAGTTCATAAATAATTGTTGATTCCCAAGAATGTTTTGGTCTTGGATAGTCTTTAAAATTAAATAATTCTCTATCACAAACAACACTTTTAAGACAAGAATTGGTATTTTCATGTGTTTCTAAAGCATTTTCTCTTTTATAAGACTCCCATCCAGTAATACCCCTCGAACATGGATCAAGTAATACTTTTTTTTCGTAATTATTATTAATCCCATTGTTTTTTTGTTTTACTCTAAAAGCATAAAAACAACCTTCATTTAGATTTTTTACCTCCGCATGCCAATAGGGACCTGTATTATGACTCTGATCTAGTTTCAATATACTTTTTGGGGAAATAGAGCCCTCTTTCTCAAACAATAAGATTTCAACATATTCTGCATTTGTGGCTACTAGGGAAAAATTAACTCCTCGTGAAGTTAGTGAACTTCCTAAGGGAAATGGGTTACCTTTATTGATATTAGTCACTTTCTCTTTATCATTAATTAACTATATATTTAGATAATTTATTCAAATTACTGATACTAGAATAATAGATACAAAATTAGGAAAAAAACTAAAATATAAGGTTTCACTAATCAACTTTATTAGATTTTGAGATTATTAATTTCCAAATTAATTATAGTTTGTCTATCCATCTTCTTAGTGCATAAAAAGATTTAGAGAGAAAGCTTAATTCGAGAAAACCAGGTTTTTCTTGATTTCAAAATACAAATTATGCTTTTTCATGTGATGAGAAGGAAATATATCTGAAAATTAATAAAACATAATAAATGGCTCAAATGCTTAACTTTATTAATCTTTGAAATTTCCTCTTTGATAAATTAATTTAGATTATTCAAGGGTAAATCAAGTGGTACCAATACTTCTTAGCTGTTTTATAGTTAAAGGGGCTAATTTTATATAAGAAAAAAGTGAGTCTATAAAAATAAATAGTAGAGCTAAAAATGTCCCAAAGATATGTATAAAGCTTTGCGCCGCCGGCATTTTTGGTTGCCGTATTTGTATTTGCTCCATATGATATGCAAGTTCGAGGTTTTTAGGCTTGCTTAAAACACATGTCTTTAAATCTCTGCTTTATAAACAATTCAATGAACAAAGCTGATTTAGTAAACCTTGTTGCTGCTCGTACAGAGCTCACAAAAACTGATGTTTCTTTAGTTGTTGATGCAGCTATCGAAACTATTGTTGACTCAGTAGTGGAAGGCAAAAAAGTCTCCATACTAGGATTTGGCTCTTTCGAGCCAAGAGATCGTTCTGCAAGACAGGGATTAAACCCTAAGACAGGCGAAAAAATAGCAATACCTGCTAAAAGAGTTCCAACATTTTCTGCCGGTAAACTTTTTAAGGATAGAGTTCAAGGGTAATCTTTGTAATCTATTTCCTCTTTTTATGCCAAGGTGCTCTTTTAGAGCATCTTTTTTTTTATTTCAATAAAATGAAAGTAGCTAAATGACCAAAACTATTAAAAAGGCATTTCAAATTTTGAAGTCTTAAGAAGTAATGAAATATTTAACTTTTTTATTACTAAAATTTTTGTTGTTATCTAATTTTGTTATGGCAGAAACAATACCAACAAAATTCAAGATTTTAAAAGAAGCAAGTTATTGTATTAAAGATTCTCAAGCCCAAGTTTGTAAAAATTTATTTTCTGAAATAGAAGAACTTCAATTACTTGTATTTGATCAAAATAGATTCAAATGTCAATCAAGCTTATTGGGGATGCAGTCGGCAATTATTGAAGCTTATTTTTATAAAAATTCCTCAAATGAGAGAATTTCATTAATGATGCCATATGTGATTAAAAATTGTTAATTATTAAAATAATTTATTTTTTTGGAATATTATAAATTTTGTTATTTAATTTGTAATGGTAAAAGGTTTTTCTGATAATGAAGTTAAGAATAATACTCAAATAAAAGAAACAAAAAAAGAAAAAAAAGGCTTAGCTGCTTTTCTTAAAGGCAAGAAATTTACATATACTTTGCCAGGTAAAAAACAAATAAATATTTTTGGATCAATAGTATTAGGCTTAAACTTGATTTTAATATTGCTCGTCGTTCTCTATTTAAAAAATCAAGAATTCCATGACTTTGTATTTAATGTTGGTCGTTAACAATATTTTTAGACCAAAAAAACATTTTTTAAATGATATATTTAAATTTTAGAAATGCTTATGAAGGTAGTAAATTTAGTTTTTCAAGTATTTTTTTTGTTAGTAACCCTTCTATTTTTGATATATTTTTTAACAGGTTATGATTCTGCTTTTGAGGCAGATCAAAATTGTCATTCATATCTTGCAAGTTACGATAACTTATCTGGAAATTATGGTTGTGATCATGATACTGAGACACATCAGTGGATACTTTACGAGTCAAATGAGAACAAAGAACCAGCTAAAATTATTAAGAAATTTAGGTACAAATTCTTATAAATCAAATTTCTCATAAAAAAACTTTGCACTAATTATGGATATTATTGCTGTAATTGTGAAAGTAAGATACTGATATATGCTCCCTTCTAAGTAAATTTTATTTTTATAAAGCGGATAATCTATGAAAGAACCAAATGTTCCCCAAATTATTACCCATACAGATATGTATAAAAATACTTTTATTGGATTAGATTTTTTTTCTTCCATTTTTAATTGATACCAAAAATTGAAGAAGTTACAGGTCTGCCGCTAAAAACCAACTCGGTTAATATGAGCATTAGGAAGCCAATCATAGCTGCTCTACCGTTAACAAGCTCGGCGCTGCTATTAAATCCAAAAACTTTCTCTACTTCATCTCCCTGATTATCTACCCATCTTGAGACTTCTTTGTCGGTGGGTAGCTTATCAGTAAAATCATCATTTTGGTTTTCCATTGAAGAGTCTTTTTCTTGCATAAAGTTTTTTATTTATATTAATGGTTTTTAAGTTAATTTATTATTAGATTAGACTCGAGATTATAAAATAAATTAAGACAAAAATTATTATCCATAAAAATTGTAATTTCAAAATTAATTGACAAATTAAGTTGATTTTTCCCTCAGTGCAATCATCTCCAGTCGCATTGATTATTGGCTTTTCAATAATTTCATTATTGTATTTACTTTCCCCTCCCAATTTAATACCAGAAATATAAGCGAATATAGCTTCTGAAATCCCAGCATTAGGGGAATCATATCTTTTACCATCAAGATAGCTTTTTTTTATGATTGATGCATACTCATTGACTTTGGAGCTGACTAAAGGTAACGAGATTAAAACTAATCTTGAAGGTAAAAACGTAAAAAAGTCTTCGACTTTTGCACTGAAAAAACCTAAATATCTAAAGTAATCATATTTGTAACCTATCATTGAATCTAAAGTACTTATAGCTTTATAAGAAAAACCAAGTGACAAAGGACCTGGGAGAAAAACTGAAAATTTCATAAAAACAATTCCAATAAAAATCCAAAATAATGGCCCAAATATTCCATCAACAGAATTTTCGGTAAGACTCTCGGTGCTTGATCTCAAGAGATGTTTTTTTGAAGAAGAACTTACATCTCTACTTACTATTCTTTGAACCCTATCTTTGATTATTCTCTCATTTTGGTCATTAATTTCCTTGCTTTCTAATAGCTCTACAATCTCTTTCACACTTGAAATAAGTCCCTTAGTTGCAATACAACTTGAAAGTCCAAAAAAAATTAATAATCCACTAAAAAAATCATTTTTTGATAGTACATAACTGAGTTCTATCAATTTTCCTAAGCTAAAACTAATTCCAATAGAAGATATAGCGATAAAGAAACCTCCCCAAAATAATATCTTTTTATTTTCTCCAAAATTATTGATGAGGTAATCAGATATTTTTTTTATGTAATAGCCAACTATCTGAACAGGGTGGATTAAGAATCTTGGATCGCCGATCAACAAATCAAAACCAATCGATCCAAGAAATATTAAAAATAAATTTATTTCAGCCAACTGAACATAGAGCGTAGACCTTTGCCTACTTTTTCAATTTCATGTTTTGAGTTCTCTTCTCTTAATTTTGTCATTAAGGGTTTATTCTTATCGCATTCTTCTACAAAATTCTTGGCGAAAGTTCCATCTTGAATATCTTTTAAAATGTTCTGCATTTCTTTCTTTGTATCACTGTTGATAAGTCTTTTTCCACTTACATAATCTCCATATTCTGCAGTATTTGAAATGGAATCTCTCATTTGAGATAAGCCACCCTTCACCATCAGATCAACAATAAGTTTAACTTCATGTAAACATTCGAAGTAAGCTAGTTCGGGCTGATATCCTGCCTCTACAAGAGTTTCGAAGCCTGATTTGACGAGTTCTGATAATCCTCCGCACAAAACCGCTTGTTCGCCAAATAAATCAGTTTCTGTTTCTTCTTTGAAGTTTGTTTCAAGAATCCCTGCTCTTGTTCCGCCAATCCCTTTAGCGTAAGCCATCGCTAAAGATCTTGCATTTCCGGAATAATCCTGCTCTACTGCAAACAATGCAGGAACACCTTGACCATTCTGATATTCCCAACGAACGGTGTGTCCAGGTCCCTTTGGGGCAATCATTACAACATCTACAAAACTCGGAGGTTTGATAAGTCCGAATCTAATATTAAACCCGTGAGCGAAACTTAAAATTTTTCCTTCTTTTAAATTTGGTTCTATTTCTTTAAGGTAAACCTCTTTCTGAAATTCATCTGGCAGGAGAATCATTATCCAGTCTGCTTTTTCGCAAGCTTCAGAAACACTAAACACTTCTAGACCATCGCTAATAGCTTTGCTTTCAGACTTACTTCCTTTATATAATCCGACAATTACATCCATACCGCTATCTTTAAGATTTAGGGCATGTGCGTGGCCTTGAGAACCATATCCAATAATAGCTATTGTTTTATTATTTAAAAGACTTAGATCTGCATCTGTGTCGTAAAAGAGTTGAGTCATTAGTTGTAGCTTCTGTACATAAGATAATTATTATTTTAGACATTAAAGGTGTAAATAAACCAAAAAATTATAGATTTAAAAATGAAAATTAAAATATTTATTTAGAACATTTAAGACTGATTTGCTTCGCTTGGATGTGTGATTACTCTATCAATTAGGCCATAGTTTTTTGCCTCTTCCGCACTTAGAAAATAATCTCTATCAGTATCCTTTTCAATTTTCTCAAATGTTTGGCCTGTCATATCTGCCATAGACATATTTAACATATCTTTAATTCTTAAAATTTCTTTAGCTTCTATTTCAATATCACTTGCTTGACGTTGAGAAGTTCCTCCTAGAGGTTGATGAATCATTATTCTGCTATGAGGCAAAGCAACTCTTTTACCTTTTGTGCCAGCAGCCAATAGGAATGCTCCCATTGAGGCTGCGAGGCCTACGCAGATTGTTACTACATCACTTTTTACGTATTTGATAGTGTCATATATAGCCAAGCCAGCAGTAACTGATCCTCCTGGGCTGTTTATATATAGATAGATAGGTTTAGAATTATCATCAGAATCTAGATAAAGCATTTGTGCAACAAGGCTATTAGCAATACCATCATTCACTTCCTGTCCAAGAAAAAGAATTCTTTCAACACCTAGTCTTGTATATATATCAAC
>CACGGY010000015.1 GCA_902572675.1 uncultured Prochlorococcus sp.
TAAACTGGTCCTCCAATGCAGTAAAAATAATCAGGAAATATTCGAAATAATAATTGGAGAAACTAAACAAGAAAGGAAATATGATGTGATTTTTGAAAATGGATTACCAAAATTATCAGCGGCTCAAAGTGAAGAAGAGATTATTAAATGGGATAAAGAACCACTTAATATTGCCCTTAAGAAAAAATCAAATATTGGGGAAGATAACTTAAAACTGTTCTTCAAAATTAATAAAAAAGGGGATTTATTAGTTAAATATTTCGATATTAAAGATGAATTTTTAGGAGAAAATAATTTAGGAAATATTTTCTGACCTAAACCTATTCAAGAAAAACGCCTTCTTCATTATCAACATTATTGAGACGTAAAATAATTTTTTCACTTTTATTAGTAGGAACTGTTTTACCGCAAAAATCCGGCTGAATAGGTAATTCCCTATGTCCTCTGTCAACCATGACTAATAACATTACTCTTTGAGGTCTACCCCATGAATAAAGAGCATCCATTGCAGCTCTAATTGTTCTCCCTGTATAAATCACATCATCTATCAATAGAATTTCTTGTTTATCAATAGGAGTTGGAATATCAGTTGCTTTTATAAGGCGAGTTCCAACTCTATTTTGATCATCTCTATAAAAAGTTGGATCAATTGTTCCCTTTCTTATTTTTATACCTGTCTTTAGTAATAATTCTTTTTCTAGAACTTCTGCTAGATCAATTCCTCTCGTAGGGATACCAACCAAAACGAGGTTTTCCAGGTTTTTAACTTTTTTGATAATTTCATAAGTTAAACATAATAGTGTTTTTCTAAGTTCAATTTCAGTAAGTATTACGATCCTTTTTTTTGTCTTCGTCATGATTCATGAATAAATGAAATTCGGTCATTATTTTCATAAATTAGCAAAAGCTAACTATGTTAAATATAAATTGTTAAAGAGTAGCATTTAAAGCTAGATTTAAGATTGGATCACTTAAAAATTAATTTGATCTAAATATGTCAAAGATTAGCAGCAAAAATATTAATAGATTAAGTAATCCTCAGAGCCCTGTAGTTCTTGCGATACTTGATGGCTGGGGATATCGAGAAGATATATCTGATAATGCTATAAAAACTGCTAATACGCCTATTATGGACTCATTATGGCATGCTTACCCTAACACTTTAATAAGTGCTAGTGGATCAGATGTCGGTCTCCCTGATGGCCAAATGGGTAATTCAGAAGTAGGGCATCTCACTATTGGTTCGGGAAGAATAATCCAGCAAGAACTTGTAAGGATTTCAAATATTGTAAAAAATAATCAGTTAGGGAAAGTTAATAAATTACAGGAAGTTGCTAATAGATTAAAGAAAAACAATTCTACTTTGCATCTCATGGGATTATGTTCTGATGGAGGCGTACATAGTCATATTGATCACTTATTAGGATTAATAAAATGGGCATCGGAAAGTGGCATCAAAAAAGTTGCAATTCATATTATTACCGATGGAAGAGATACACCAGCTAAAAGTGCTTCTAAATATCTAAATCAAATTGAAGAATGTATTAAAAAATTTAAAACAGGAGAGATAGCCTCAATATGTGGAAGATACTGGATAATGGATAGAAATCTTTTATGGGAAAGAACAGAAAAGGCAAATGCTAATTTGACTGATCCAAATATTAAGATATCCAATGTTTCTCCTCAGGATTACATAAGACAAAGTTATGCCCAAAACATCACCGATGAATTTTTAGAGCCTATTCGAATATCTAACAATTATCTTAAAGATGGGGATAGTTTGATTTGCTTTAACTTTCGTCCAGACAGAGCGAGACAAATAATCCAATCACTTTCTTCTATGGAATTCTCAGAGTTCAAAAGAAAAAATGTACCAAACGTAAATATAGTTACTTTTACACAATATGATCCTAACTTACCCGTTGATGTTGCATTTCCTCCTGAATCTCTCAATAATTTTATCGGACAAATAGTTTCAGAGAATGGACTTAAGCAATATAGAACAGCAGAAACAGAAAAATATCCTCACGTAACATACTTTTTCAATGGAGGAGTAGAAATACCCTTACCAGGAGAAGAGAGGCATTTAATTCCATCTCCAAGAGTCGCAACTTATGATATGGAACCGGCAATGTCTGCAGAAGAATTAACTATAAGTTGCTCTAAAGCTATAAAAAGTGGAGAATATGCTTTTGTCGTAATCAATTTTGCTAATCCTGATATGGTAGGTCATACAGGGAACATGGATGCAACAATTAAAGCTATAGAAACTGTTGATAAATGTATAGGTCAGATAGTTAATGCTACAGGAGAGATGGGTGGAAGCATTCTCATCACAGCTGATCATGGCAATGCAGAGGTAATGAAAGGTCCTTCTGGAGAACCATGGACTGCTCACACAATTAATAAAGTCCCCTTAATTTTTATTGAGGGTGAAAAAAGAAAAATCCTGAATATGGGTAATGAGATTTATTTAAGGGACAATGCTGGCTTAGCAGATATTGCACCAACTTTATTGCAATTATTAAATCTTCCAATTCCGAAGGAAATGACAGGTAAATCATTAATTAAAGAAATTGAATTGAAAGGTTATAATAAAGTCGTACAACATGTTTAAAGTTAATACAACCATTTGAAGAAATGATTCAAATTTTTAGTTGGATATGGGTTTTATCTGGAGTTCTTCTTATACTTTTAGTCTTACTTCACAGTCCTAAAGGTGATGGAATGGGAGGAATAGCTGCAAGTGGAAGCTCAATGTTCAATAGCGCAAGTAGTGCAGAAGCTTCTCTTAACAAAGTAACTTGGACTTTTTTAATTATTTTTTTATCACTGGCAATTATTCTTAGTGCAGGCTGGATTTCATAAAGTTTGAAAAAAAAGGGATCATTTTGTATGATCCCTTGAGTTAAACGTAAAACCAATTAACTATATATTTAGTTAATAATCAAAGTCTCCACCCATTCCTGGTGCTCCTGCAGGAGCAGATGAATCTTTTTTCTCAGGTAAGTCTGCAACTATACATTCAGTTGTTAGGACCATTCCAGCTATTGAAGCTGCATTTTGTAATCCTGAACGAGTAACTTTCGCTGGATCAACTATACCTGCTGAGGACATATCTACATATTCGCCAGTAGCAGCATTAAATCCATCGTTAAACGGCTTAGATTTTACATTTTCAGCAATCACAGCACCATTAGAACCTGCGTTCTCTGCAATTCTCATGAGAGGTGCCGTCAATGAGGCCTCAACGATGTTGGCTCCAATTAATTCCTCTCCTTCTAAGTTTTTATCAGCCCAATCTTTTAGGATTGGAGATAAATGAGCAAGGGTTGTTCCTCCTCCTGGCACAATTCCCTCCTCAACAGCTGCTTTTGTAGCATTAATAGCATCCTCAAGACGAAGTTTTTTATCCTTCATCTCAGTCTCAGTTGCAGCTCCAACTTTAATAACTGCTACTCCACCAGCTAATTTTGCTAGGCGTTCTTGAAGCTTTTCTTTATCGTAGGAGGAATCTGTCTCATCCATTTGCTTCTTGATCTGATCACATCTAGCTTTAACTGCTTCTTCATTACCCTCAGCTACAATAGTTGTAGTCTCTTTATTGATAGTTATTCTTCTACCAGTTCCAAGCATATCTAAGGTAGCATTCTCTAGTTTTAAGCCTGCGTCTTCAGTAATTAGTTGACCATTTGTTAAAACAGCCATATCTTCAAGCATAGCTTTTCTCCTATCCCCAAATCCAGGAGCTTTTACTGCCGCAACATTTAAAACTCCTCTTAATCTATTTACCACAAGAGTAGCCAAAGCCTCTTTTTCTATATCTTCTGCAATGATGACTAGAGGTTTACCTGTTTTAGCTATTTGTTCCAATACTGGAACTAAATCTTGTACTAAGGCAATTTTTTTATCAGTGAGAAGGATATATGGTTCATCTAGAACAGCCTCCATTCTCTCAGTGTCTGTTGCGAAATAAGGTGAAATGTAGCCTTTATCAAAACGCATCCCCTCAGTAACTTCTAATTCAGTAGTCATTGATTTGCCCTCTTCAAGAGAAATGACACCCTCCTTACCTACTTTATCCATTGCGTTAGCTATCATTTGACCAACTTCATCGTCATTTCCAGCAGCAATAGTTCCACATTGAGCAATAGCATTACTGTCGCTTATAGGTTTGGAATTTTCCTGGATTTTACCAACTAAAAATTCAGTAGCTTTATCAATTCCTTTTTTCAAGGTGATTGCATTTGCTCCTGCAGCAACATTTCTCAACCCTGCTTTAACCATTGCATGCGCTAAAACCGTGGCAGTTGTTGTTCCATCACCAGCTGCATCATTTGTTTTTGAAGCAGCTTGTCTGATTAATGCAACCCCTGTATTTTCAATGTGGTCTTCTAATTCAATCTCTTTAGCGATTGTTACGCCATCATTAATGATTTGAGGAGCTCCAAATTTTTTCTCTAGCACAACATTTCTTCCTTTAGGTCCAAGCGTTACAGCAACAGACTCAGCAAGGATATCGATTCCTCTCTCGAGCGCTCTACGAGCTTGCTCATTGTAAATAATTCTTTTAGCCATGATTAGGCAGTAATTTAATAATAAGTTTTAATAATTTTTGAAACAAATATTTTAGCCTACTACAGCTAAAATATCCTTTTCGGAGAGCAAGACATATTCATCTCCTCCCAGTTTAATGTCAGTTCCAGCATATTTGCTGTACAAGACTTTATCGCCAATACTCACCTCTGGAGTTTGTCGAGAACCATCGTCATTAAGTTTCCCAGGACCAACCTGAGCAACTTCTCCTACCTGTGGTTTTTCTTTAGCTGAATCAGGCAAAAGGATGCCACCAGCAGTTTTTTCCTCAGATGCGGAAACTTTAATAAATATTCTATCTCCCAGTGGTTTTACTGTAGAGACTGTAAGTGAAACAGCTGCCATAGATTAATGGAGGATCATGTTAGAGACGCTTTACGTCATAAAATGGAAAGAGAATTTCTCAATCCGTATCTTCAACAACATAATCCGCGAAGCAGCAATTAAACCATACTTTAACTGTGCGGGTGGCCGAACCCATTTAACGAATCTACCCATGAGGTGGTAGTATTTTCGGATTATGTGCTGAATAAAATCAGCTATTCCTCACCAATAAATAAAAAATGGTAGCAACTCCATCAACTTCTTCACAAACTAAAGGCGTAGTTCGTCAGGTAATTGGCCCAGTTCTAGATGTAGAATTCCCAGCCGGAAAATTGCCTAAAATATTAAATGCTTTGCGAATTGAAGCGAAGAATCCTGCAGGCCAAGAAATAGCACTCACTGCAGAGGTCCAACAGCTCCTAGGTGATCACAGAGTAAGAGCAGTGGCAATGAGCGGCACAGACGGCCTTGTAAGAGGCATGGAGGCAATCGACACAGGTGCGCCAATATCTGTACCTGTTGGAGAAGCAACTTTAGGAAGAATATTTAATGTTTTAGGAGAACCAGTAGACGAGCAAGGTCCAGTAAAAACTAAAGATACCGCGCCAATTCATAGGGCTGCTCCAAAATTAACTGATTTAGAAACTAAGCCAAAGGTTTTTGAAACCGGAATAAAAGTTATCGACCTTTTAGCTCCATATAGACAAGGAGGTAAAGTAGGATTATTTGGAGGAGCTGGTGTAGGGAAAACGGTTCTTATTCAAGAGTTAATCAATAATATCGCTAAAGAGCATGGTGGTGTGTCTGTATTTGGAGGTGTGGGGGAAAGAACTCGAGAAGGCAACGACTTATATGAAGAATTTAAAGAATCTGGAGTTATCAATGCAGATGACTTAACTCAATCAAAAGTTGCCTTATGCTTTGGACAAATGAATGAACCACCTGGTGCAAGAATGAGAGTAGGTTTATCTGCACTCACAATGGCTGAACACTTCAGAGATGTAAATAAACAGGATGTTCTACTCTTTGTTGACAACATTTTTAGATTTGTACAAGCTGGTTCTGAAGTATCAGCTCTACTTGGAAGAATGCCTTCAGCGGTTGGATACCAACCAACTTTAGGGACTGACGTTGGTGAATTGCAAGAAAGAATAACATCTACTCTAGAAGGTTCAATTACATCTATTCAAGCTGTTTATGTACCTGCAGATGACCTAACTGATCCAGCTCCAGCAACAACCTTTGCACATTTAGATGCTACTACTGTACTTGCAAGAGCTCTTGCAGCTAAGGGAATTTACCCAGCGGTTGACCCATTAGACTCAACAAGCACAATGCTTCAACCATCCGTTGTTGGTGATGAACATTACAAAACTGCGAGAGCTGTTCAGTCAACTTTGCAAAGATATAAGGAACTACAAGACATCATTGCCATTCTTGGTTTAGATGAACTTTCTGAAGAGGATAGATTAACAGTCGACAGGGCTAGAAAAATTGAGAAATTTCTCTCACAACCTTTCTTCGTAGCAGAAATTTTTACAGGAATGTCTGGTAAATACGTAAAATTAGAGGACACCATAGCTGGTTTCAATATGATCTTGTCAGGTGAATTAGATGATTTACCAGAACAGGCATTTTATTTAGTTGGTAATATTGATGAAGTTAAAGCAAAGGCTGAAAAGATTAAGTCAGGAAAATAAATATCTCAATTGAAAAAATATTAAACCCTAAATAATTCAAAATTAATGGCAATTTCACTAAAAGTTTTAGCTCCTAATAAAAATGTTTATCAAGGTGAGGCTGAAGAAGTAATTCTTCCTAGCACTACCGGACAACTAGGTGTATTACCCGGACATATTTCTTTAGTTACAGCTATAGATATTGGCGTTTTACGGCTCAGAATTAATTCTCAGTGGAAATCAATAGCTTTAATGGGAGGCTTCGCTGAAATTGAATCCGATGAAGTCATTGTATTAGTAAACAATGCAGAAATCGGCTCTGAAGTTAATGTTCAAAATGCTGAACAAGATCTTAAAGAAGCTAAGTTAACAATTAGTAAATTCTCAGAAAATGAAAAAAATCCAGAAAAAATCAAAGCCCTAAAAGAAATCTCTAAGGCGGAAGCTAGGATTCAAGCTGCGAAGAACTGATTTAAGCCTTAGGCAGTTCCACAAAAAGTAACTTCGGGGAACTTTAACTTTGCTTCCTCTAATTTTTTGGTTTTACCCTCTTCTTGCCAATAATTGATTACTTCTGTAGCTTTATTCAGTATTTCAACTCTTTCATTATCTGTAATCCACCCTTTATTCTCTAATTCACTTTTTAATTTTTCCCAAGCATCATCTCTTGGCCAAAAATAATAAGCAGTGAGAGGGCTAGGGCCGCCTCCTACTATTTGATCAACAGCTAAAGCAACATTATCAGGTAGCCACAATACTTTTATGATGAACCTTCCTTCGTCAGGTTTTGGGGTATAGCCAGTAGGCACTCCATCTTCATCAATTGTGGCAGCAGCTAATACCGCTGTGGCACCCATCATTCCTGAATTAGGAGAAGAATTTTTAGATTTTGCGTAATCATTCTTTTCTTCTGTTTTATCTGTTGAATTTTGATTTAACTTATCTGATGAAGTCATTCACTTTTTTATGTTCAATAAACAATTTATCAGTTTATGGTCACATTTTGATTGATTTATTCAAAATTTCTTGATTTTAGTTATTGATACTTTCTAGACAAAGTTTTTATCTATCAGGTGAAACTTGATAAAAATCATATATTGTAGCTTCCAATGAATCCCAAAGATCTTTAGGGATATCGTTTTCTTCTGCAAACATACCAAGCTGACTAGCTAACCCTCTTGCTTGTGAGAGTTTCGAATCATATGCATCTGAATTATTCATTTTTGAGCTTTAACTTCATAAAAAATAAATCTATTAACTAGATAAGTCAAATTTAAAATTCTATATCAGAAATTTCTTTAAGCGCAGCAGCACTTAAAACTTCTGGGCTTTTATCTTTAACTAGGACATCATCTTCGATTCTTATCCCAATGCCTTTCCACTTCTCATCAATTTCAGGTTGTCCCTTGGGGACTGAGATCCTGTCACTTATATAGATACCAGGTTCTACAGTAAGAATCATTCCATTTTGTAAAGGCACTTCATAGTCTCCCATTCTATATGCTCCAACATCATGCACATCTAAACCCAGCCAATGTCCAGTTCTATGCATATAAAGATGTCTATATGATTGATTTTCAATTATCTCATCAGTACTTCCTATCAATAAACCAATTTCTTTTAATCCTTCTACTAAAACTCTCAAAGCTACATTATGTACAGTACTAGAATTCGATCCAGTTACGGCGCTACTTATTGAAGTTTTCTGAGCACTTAATACAATTTCATAAACCGCTTTTTGCTCTTCAGAAAATTTTCCACCTATTGGAATAGTTCTGGTTATGTCTCCGTTGTAATAATCAATTAATGAGCAACCAGCATCTACCAATAATAAATCCCCCTTATTTAAGGGCGAGTTATTTTGAGTGTAATGCAATATGCATGCATTATCTCCTGAAGCAACAATAGAATTATAAGCTGGTCCTCGCGCACCTTTTTCCAAAAAGAAACCTTCTAAAATACCCTGAATTTGTCTTTCATTACTTTTAAATGAAATAGATTTTCTTACAAGTTCATGAGCTTCTGCTGATATTTGTATAGCTTCTCTCATTCTTTCAATTTCAAATTCACTTTTAATTAATCTCATCTCATTTAAATAAATTTCTGGAGATTTTATTGAATTTGCACCAATCCCCAATCTTGAACGCTTTTCAAGTTGTTGTGAAAATATATCTAGTACAATTTTTTCGATTAGTGGATGCTTACCAATTGAAAAAACAAGTTCATCAGAACCATTAATATATCCAGGAAGTAAATCTTGCAGTTCTTGTATTGAGTGGGCCTTATCTGCCTTAAACTCTTTTTCAGCACCTTCTAAGCCCCATCTAAAGCCATGCCACACTTCACTCGTTACATCTTTAGGAGCGACAAACAAAATAAATCTCTCTCCTTTTGGTTTATGCGATAAGAAAAGAGCGATGGCATCTGGCTCATCAAAACCAGTTAAATACCAAAAATTACTCTCTTGTCGAAAAGGATATTCACAATCAGCATGATGCTTTACAAGGTTGGCTCCAGGGATAATAGCAGCTTTTCCACCTAATTTTTTTAGAAAAATTTCTCTTCTATCTTCAAAAACTTTTTTATTAGGTATAAACATAAATTGTGTATTGGCGTGTTTTTAAAAAAAATGGAAGAATGAATTAAAAGAGATTTATCAATTAATCTATTTTAATGGAACCAAGTGTTTACGGTTTAATCTTTCTCATTATTATTATTTTAATTGGGTCAGCATGTTGTTCGGGAGTAGAAGCGGCTTTTTTAGCTGTAAATTCACTTAGAGTTCTAGAAATAGCCTCAAAACAAAAGCCCAAAAGTTCTGCTGATCAACTACTTAAACTTAGGAAACATCTTGGAAGGACATTAACTGTAATTACTATTACTAATAATGGTTTTAACATAATTGGAAGTCTTATTTTAGGCGTATACGGAGCATTGATAATTAAAACGAATTATGGCTTAACCCTTTTTTCAATTATTTTTTACATATTAGTCGTATTAGTTGGAGAAGTACTACCCAAAGCTCTTGGAACAAGATTTTCAGTCCAAATAGCGTTAATATCCGTTCCAATCCTGAGAATATTAAATACTTTAATGAGACCATTCTTGATATTAATAGAGCAAATATTTCCAGTGATTACCGCAGAAAATGAAATTTCAACTGATGAAGAAGAAATTAGACAAATGGCAAAAATTGGGAGTCAGAAAGGCTTGATAGAAGCTGATGAGGCAGCAATGATATTTAAGGTTTTTCAGTTGAATGATTTAAAAGCTAAAGATTTAATGATCCCTAGGGTATCAGCACCTTGTCTTGATGGGTCTGCGAATCTTGATGAAATTGCAAAAATTATAATGTCAGATAACTCACCATGGTGGGTTATTTTGGGAGATAAAGTTGACAAAATACAAGGGGTAGTTAAACGTGAGAACTTGTTAGCCGAAATAATTATTGGGAAAAATAAAAAATTATTATCAGAAATTTGCGAACCTGTGGACTACATTCCTGAAATGATTAGGGCAGATCAATTATTAACAAGATTTGACAAGAATTATAAAGGAGTGAAAGTAGTAGTAGATGAATTTGGAGGATTCGTGGGAATTATTGGTGCAGAGGCTGTTTTATCTGTATTAGCTGGTTGGTGGAAAAAATAAATTATGAAGCAATTGAAAATTAATAACAATTATTTACTTTTAAAAAAATGGTGGGAGACTATTGATCTTACCAACTATGAAAAAAGTTTTTTTAATAAAGAAATAATTTCGTTTAATCAACAACTTTTTAGGCTCAAAGAAAAAAAAATAAGAATTGGCGCATATGGGAAATCCGGTGTAGGTAAATCTTCTATTTTAAATTCTCTATTAAAAAAAGATGTTTTCAAAACAGATATTATCAATGGTTCTACAAAAGAAATTCAAGGGGAAGAGTTGAGGCTATATGAACAACCCCTTAAAAGTATAGAGTTACTAGATTCGCCAGGATTTGATTTCTGCGATATTAAATTCCCAGATAAACTTTACTCTTCTATAAATCATTCAGATCTTATTTTATTTATAGTTTCAGGAGATATGAATAGAAATGAACTAAGCGAAATCAGCTCATTGATTAAAGATGGAAAAAAAATTATTGTAGTTGTGAATAAAATTGATTTTTTTGAAAAAAATGATTTAAAAGAAATCATAGAAAATATAAAATTTAAGCTTCCAAAAGATTTAAATATTCCCATAATTGTAAATCACAAAAATAATCTCAAAAATTATATAACCAAAATAATAAGTAAACATGGAGAGATTTTATTAACATTAAATTCTTTTCAATTAGCTGACAAATTATTTCTTCAGATAAAAGAACAACGATTAAAAAAAAGGCAGAAATTAGCTCAATCAACTATTGGTAAATTTTCAACCATAAAGGCTTCAGCAGTAGCTCTTAACCCTTTTATTTTCCTTGATTTTGCAGGCAGTTTTGCGCTAGATTCTGCATTAATTAGCGAATTGAGTAAGATTTATGGCTTAAATTTGAAAGGCGAATCTACAAGAAAAATATTTAGAAATATATCCATAAATAATTTATTTTTGGGAGTCACTCAAGTCGGTATCAATACATCTTTCAACCTCATTAAGAAGGTAATTTTATTAACCGCACCTTTTACTAACGGGCTTTCATTATTACCCTATGGACCCATTGCAATTATTCAAGCAGCAATAGCAATTTATTCTACAAAAATCATAGGGAAATTAGCAGCAAAAGAGATATTTACAAAAAGCAAAGCTTCTTTTATGGAACCCGCTATTATGATCCAAAATATGACTTTTAATGACCCAGAGATTTTTAACCATATAAATTTATATATTTCAAATAGGAATTTAAACAAAAATTTTTTTAGTATTCTGCCTTAAAACTTAAATGGGAAAAAACATTGCATTATTTGGTACTAGTGCTGATCCACCTACCATTGGGCATAAAAAAATACTTGAAGAATTATCCAAAATGTATGCTTTTACTATTAGTTATGTGAGCAACAACCCAAACAAAAAACACAAAGAAGATATCTCAATTCGTAGCCATTTATTAAAAACTCTTATTGAAGATTTAGATAATCCTAAAATTTTATTTAATCAAAGTGTTAGTAGCCAATGGGCAGTAAATTCAATTAAAAAATGTAAAAGAATTTATGCGCCTAATAATTTAGATTTTGTTATTGGGAGTGATTTAATTAAAGATATTTTCCACTGGAAAAATTTTGATAGGATTACTGATGAAGTTAGTTTTTTAGTAATTTTAAGAGAGGGATATCCTGTTGAATCAAATACTCTTAAAATGTTAGAAACTTATAAAGTGAAATTTGAGATTTCAACCATAAAAATCCCAAACATTTCAAGTTCAAAGTTCAGGTCAAATTTTAATTATTCTAATTTACCATCTTCATTAATAGAGATTGTTAAAAAGAATAATTTATATGAATCATCTAAATTAGTTGAATGAAGTTTCTACTTGCTCAAATAAATCCAGTTGTTGGTGATTTAGAGGGTAATGCAAAAAAAATACTTTGTACTGCTTCGAAAGCTAACTCAACTTCTGCTGATTTAGTTCTTACTCCAGAACTATCATTATGGGGATATCCAGCAAATGACCTGCTACTAAAAAAAAATTTAATCAAAAATCAATATCAAATTCTTGACCAATTAGCTTCGGATATTCATGAAAAATTTGGAAACTTAAGTATCACAGTCGGGATCGCTGAGATAATAAATGATTCTTTTTTTCCAAACCTTTATAATTCCATTGCATTGCTTGAGCGCGGTAAATGGAAAATAATTGCTCGTAAAATTATTCTTCCCACCTATGAAGTATTTGATGAGAAAAGATACTTTAGATCAGAAGAAAAAGTGTCCGTATTAAAAAAAGAAATTAATAATAAAACTTGGCGAATTGGATTTACTATTTGTGAGGATTTATGGGTCAACAAAAATATAGAAGGTAGAGGAATTCATAAAAAGAATCCTATTTTTGATTTAAAGAAAAAAAAAGTTGATATTTTAGTTAACTTATCGGCCTCCCCATATACCTTCAAAAAGTTAGAGCTAAGATCCAAAGTTTCCAGTTTTGCTGCTCAATATCTTCAAGTGCCGCTGATATATGTAAACCAGATTGGAGCAAATGATAATTTAATTTTTGATGGAAATAGTTTTATTCTTGATAAGAATGGATCTAAAATTAAGCAATTAAAATCTTTTTCAGAAGACTTCTCCATTTGGGATATTGAGCAAACAAAACCTCAAAAAAATAAATTTGAAAAGTCTGAGATGTCATCAATTTTTGATGCATTAGTACTTGGTGTTAAGGATTATGCTCAAAAATGCGGCTTTAAAACAGCTTTAATTGGACTAAGTGGTGGCATTGATTCAGCACTAGTTTCAGCAATTGCGACAGCTGCTCTTGGCAGTAATAATATTTATTGCGTCTCAATGCCCTCTAAGTGGAATTCATCTCATTCAAAGAGTGATGCGAAAGACTTAGCGAGAAGATTAAAAATAAATTTCAATAGCATCCCAATTGAAAATTTGATGAACTCTTTTGAAGAATCTTTTATAAATACCATATCTTTTGAGATGGCTGAAATAACAAATCAAAATATTCAATCAAGAATCAGAGGAACACTTCTTATGGCTTTAGCAAATCAAGAAAAGCATTTATTGCTTTCAACAGGAAATAAATCAGAGCTAGCTGTAGGATATTGCACACTTTATGGTGATATGAATGGGGGATTATCGGTAATTGGGGATTTATATAAAACTAATGTTTTTAAATTATGCAATTGGCTTGATAGTGAAGATTCAATTAATCATAGAAAATCATATATGTTAGATACTAATGTAAATATAATTGGAGAAAATATACTTACTAAAGCTCCAAGTGCCGAATTAGGCCCTGATCAATTAGATACTGACTCTCTTCCACCTTATTCTATTTTAGATAATATTCTTAAAGGAATTATTGAAGAGAAAAAAGATTTAAAGCAACTTGAAGAGGATGGTTATGAAAAAGAATTAATTTTAGAAATAATCTCACTAATAAAAAAAGCAGAATTTAAAAGAAAACAAGCTCCCCCTATCCTAAAACTGAGCAGTCAATCATTAGGAAGCGACTGGAGATTTCCCATAGCAATATCTTATTAATCACTATATGAACACTGCTGGATATTTTTTAAAGGCCGTTTAATTGAATCAAGGTTAATACCCTTTTTGATAGCAAGAATTATACCTGCGGCTTCTAAATAATTATTCACTTCAAAAAGATTGGGATAATCAAAAAACTCATTTGTAACTTTTAAGGTATTTTGATTTTTTACAGAGATAATATTTAAACCTTTTTCAATACCTGCTAGTACTGCGTCACCACCTAGTGCCCCATTAGGAACAACAATAGATTCAATCTGATCAGGGTGTAGTGAGATTAATTTATTTTTAGCAGGCAATTCAACGATGTCAGGTGCATTGCTTAACCCAATCAGTACTGATGGTAAAAAGGTGTATCCTATTTCTTCTGCAGCTGCACGAGGATCTAGTTTTACATTCAATTCAATAGGATTTAAAGCAGGTGCATGAGCACAGGGAACTTTTAAAAATTTGCTTATTAAATGACTTATAACTGCTTCAACTCCAGAAATAGGATCAACCCCTTTTCCCTCTCGATAAATATTTGTTTCTAACGAATCTAGATCATCTGGAAATTTTGCCACAATTGCTATCGCCGTAACTCCTTTTTCTATTAAACATTTTCCAGCATCAATTAGAGTATCAGGATTTTCAATTTTGCCACCACTTATTTTTGACGAATCAGAATCAAAAACTATATTAAATGGCTTTTTTGTAATCACATAAGAATGGACATTAATCCCTAAAGTAGAAACACATGCATCAGCAACCTGTAAATGTCTTACTAATATTTCACTTTCAATAGCTGAATCAAAAATTATCCCAATTTTCTGTTGCTTAACCGTTTTTAAAGCGATTTCTCCTTTAGCAAGTCGGTCTAAACTATAACCCTCAACATAAAAAATATTTTTATCTTTTTCAGAAAGAGCACCACCATTCATAACATTTGGATGAGTAATTAAACATCCACTTGCCGATGCTAATAATTTAGCGGTTGGAAGTGCATCTCCAGCAAAACCTCCAACTTCACAACCAATACCAGTTGGAATAATGAATATTGTTGGTGAATTTTCCATCATTAAAAATATTTCAATTTTTTTTTAATTAGCTAAGACAGCTTTAATTTTAAGTTTTTTTGTTCCAAAAGAGTCAATAGGATTTTGAATATCAACAATTGACCATCGAATTACATCACCTTTTTTTTCTAAATCTGTAATGATAAATTCCCTTAAATTTTTTAATTTTATTGAAACTGGCCAATCTAAATAGAAATCAAATGAACTTAATTTCATTTTTGATATTTACCAAATTGATCATTATATAAATCATCTTCGACTTCTTTACCAATAACGATATTCAAATCTGACTTTGGATATGCCACACACAAAAGTGCAAAGCCCTTTTCCCTCAAATCATCATTTAATCCCATAGCATCCTCTTGATCTACAGATCCCTCTAATATCATGGATGCACAATCTGTACAAACTCCTGAACAACAACTGCTTGGCAAATCTATTCCATTAATTTTTGCCGCTGAAATAATATCTTGATCTTCGGAACATAGAAACCTAAGAGTCTTTTGTTCGAATTGAACTTTTATATTATGTTCAGGCATATCCTAAATCTTATTACTAAACTGCTGAACCTCCTACAACTTCTAATATTTCTTGAGTAATAGCTGCTTGCCTTGCTTTGTTATACGTTAGATTTAAAGTACTTGCTAATTCTTTAGCATTATCACTCGCGTTATTCATAGCAGTCATCCTGCAAGCAAGTTCTGAAGCAGCCGATTCTTGAAGAGCTCTTAGTACCTGATTTTGTAAATATAATGGTAATAATGAATCTAATAGTTGATCAGGACTTTGTTCAAAAACAATATCTGATGGCAACTTTTCGGAATCACTTTTTTCAATATTTGATTTTTCAACAAGTAACTTACTATCTTTTGTAGTCAACCTAAAAATTTCATCGTTTTCCTCAGCAATTCCTTGAGGGTCAAGTGGCAATAGTGTTTGAACTACAGGGGCGCAGCTAACTAGAGTGATGAATTTCGTGTAAATAATTTCAACCCTATCAGAATTTTCCGAAAGAAATTCAGCTAAAATCTCATTTGTAACTCCTTCAGAGTCCTTGACTGTGGGTACCTGTTCTAGTTCTTTGAAAGTACTCTTAATTAAATATCTATCCTTTCTATTTTGAAAATATCCAATAGCTTTCTTCCCTACCAAAATTAAATTTGGCTGATACCCTTGTTTAACTAATTCTGCATATCTTACTTCTACCTTTTTTATTATATTTGTGTTGTAACCTCCGCATAAACCTCTATCCGCAGTTATGCAAACCAGGGTGATGTTTTTTACTTCTCTCTTGGATAATAGAGGAGAGTCGACAGCCTCAAATTGTACTCTAGATTGAATATTTTCTAAGACCCGTGCAAGTTTATCTGCAAAAGGTCTACTCTTGAGGACTTGATCTTGAGCCCTCCTAACTTTTGCAGCTGCAACAAGTCTCATGGCCTCCGTTATTTTTCTTGTATTTTTAACGGAAACGATTCGATCTCTAATCTCTTTAAGATTTGCCATGGTATCTCCTTAAATAAATTTAAACTGTGGCAAGCATTGATGATTTAACTTCATTTATCACCTCTTTTAGTGTCGCTTCTAATCCATCATTTAATTTCTTTTCTTTAAGAATCTCTTCTATAAATTCTGCTTTATTTAACTTTAGGTATTCCCTAAGCTCAGTTGCAAATTTAGTAACATCCTCAACAGGAACTTCATCAATAAGACCTTTAACTCCTGCATAAACAACTGCAACTTGTTCTGCAAGGTTTAGCGGAGAGAATTGAGGTTGCTTTAATAATTCTCTTAGTCTTTTGCCTCTTTCAAGTTGTTGCTGAGTAGCTTCATCAAGATCAGATGCAAATTGAGAGAAAGCAGCTAGTTCATCAAACTGTGCAAGTTCTAATTTTAAAGTTCCTGCAATTTTTTTAATTGCTTTTGTCTGAGCGGCTCCTCCAACACGACTAACAGATATGCCAACATTAATAGCTGGTCTTAATCCTGAGTTGAATAAATCTGCACTCAAGAATATTTGTCCATCTGTAATTGAAATGACATTAGTTGGAATGTAAGCCGAAACGTCCCCTGCCTGAGTTTCAATAATTGGGAGCGCTGTCATAGAACCGCCTCCCATTGCATCAGAAAGTTTTGCTGCTCTTTCTAGTAATCTACTGTGCAAGTAGAAGACGTCTCCAGGATAAGCCTCTCTTCCTGGTGGCCTTTTTAAAAGAAGAGACATTTGTCTATAAGCCTGAGCTTGTTTTGTTAGATCATCATAAATAACTAGTGTTGCTTTACCCTGATACATAAAATGTTCAGCAATTGCTGCACCAGTATAAGGTGCTAAGTACTGTAAAGCTGCTGGTTCTGAAGCTCCTGCACTAACTACGACTGTATAATCTAGGGCTCCTCTCTCTCTCAAGACCTCTACGATGTTTGCTACTGATGCTGACTTCTGACCAATAGCTACATAAACACAAACTACATCTTGACCTTTTTGGTTGATTATTGTGTCAATAGCAATCGCAGATTTTCCAGTTTGTCTATCACCAATAATTAATTCTCTTTGACCTCTTCCAACAGGAATCATTGCATCAATAGAAGTGATACCTGTTTGCATTGGTTCATGAACTGATCTTCTCTTGATTATTCCAGGAGCCATTTCTTCAATCAACCTAGTATCACTTGTTGGAATTTCCCCTTTCCCATCTATTGGTTGTCCGAGAGGGTTAACAACTCTCCCCTGCATTGCTTCACCAACTGGAACAGATGCGATTTTACCTGTGGACTTAACGTTACTTCCTTCTTGGACACCAAGTGCCTCTCCCATTAAAACGGCTCCAACATTATCATCTTCAAGATTTAAAGCTATACCTTCGGTACCATCTTCAAATTCCAACAACTCACCTGCCATGACCTGATCTAAGCCATATATTCTTGCGATGCCATCACCGATTTGCAGTACAGTTCCTACATTGCTGACACTTACAGATTGGTCATAATCAGTTATTTGTTGTTTTAAGATTGAACTGATTTCATCAGGGCGTATAGATACCATGGATTTAAGAATTTAAGGTTGATTGAAAAGTTACTTGGAAAGAGTTAAGCCAAGTTTTCTAATTTGTGAAGCAAGGGAAGCATCAATTACTTTTGATCCTACACTGGCAACGAAACCACCAATAAGAGATGGGTCGATTTTAGTTACAAGTTCTAATTTTTCTGTTCCAGCAATATTGATGATCTTTTTGGTAATTAAACCTTTCTGTTCATCAGTAAGCTCGACTGCAGAAGTAACAGTTGCCAAAGCAATATTACTATTTTCTCGGTAAATCTCTAAAAACCTATCAAGAATTGAAGTAAGGATTCCAATTCTTTGCCTATCGGCCAATAATTTTAAGAAATTTAGTAAAGAAGAATTAATCTTATTTGAAAAAATTTCAATAATAATTTTCTTCTTAGCATCTGTCTCTAAAATGGGGGAGGATAGTGCCTTCTCCAATTCAGGGGAATCTTTTATTAATTCCAAGAGTTGTTTAACTTCAGAAACCATCTCTTCAGTTTGCGAATTTTCATTCACAACTTGAAGTAATGCCTCTGCGTAAGGTGTAGTAACTGAATTCAAAAGTGGCATTAGTTCACCTCAATATTATTAATTGATTGAGTTACCAAATTTTCTTGTGTTGTTTTATCAAGTCTATTTGGGAGAGAATCTAGAGCTTTCTTAATTGCCAGTTCAACAGCTTCTTTTCGAAGTTGAGAAATTGCTCTGGATGCTTCAGAGCTCTCAT
>CACGGY010000016.1 GCA_902572675.1 uncultured Prochlorococcus sp.
TTTTTCCTTGAAAATTTAAAGATTCTTAAAAGTTGTGAACACATTAAAGGGGCAAAAAAACCTGTAAGAAAAACTTCAGCCAGGATATTTTGAATAGCGGGTAAGAAAAGTAAAAAAGTACCATCTGAAAAATTTTTAATCAAAATCTGCAAAAAATAAAGAGTCCCACATAAAAAACTTCCAAAAGAGCAAATTAAACCAAATCCAAAATGTCCTACAAAAATATCACTCTGTAATTTAATTTTTCCAAACAGAAATCCACATATCATTAAACCTGGTATTTGCGTAAAATTACTTTCTAGAGTTAAAGAATCAAAAATTAAACCTAGAAATAAGCCAAATATAAGTCCATTCATTGATCCATTAATCATTGACCAAGGCAGTAACCAAAATAATGGCCAATATGGCTGTGTACCCAGAAATCCAAGCCAATTAGGATGCCATAAAAAAACAATTGGGACAAAAATAAAAAAAATTAGAGGCAAATTTTTTTTTAAAAATTTGTTCATTTAATTTTTACTTTTAAAATTTGTACCCAATCAATTACATGAGGTTTAGCCAGAAGGGATATTTTAGCCATTTTTTTTGATTTAAATGGCTTATCTATTGATTGGACAACACCAATAGGGATATTTGGAGGTAATAAAGTACTAGCAGGGGAGGATGATACAAAATCTCCCACTTTTATATCAGCATCCCTCGAATAAAGTATTAAACTAGGATAATCATTTCCTAAACCGACCAATAATCCGTTAATTTGGATTCTATCCACCCAAACTCCTAATTTACTTTCTGGTGAGGTAATTAAAGTTACCGACGAAGTAAATAGAGAAGTATTTTTTACTCTTCCTAATAACCCTCCCGGACCAACAACAACACTACCAGTTTCTACTCCATCTTTTGAACCTTTGTTCAATATTATTTGTCTCCACCAACTACCTGTTTTTCTCGAAATAACTGCTGCTGAAATATTATCATTATTAGAGGATTCTTGAAGAGATAAAATTTGCCGCAATCTTTTATTGTCTTTTGTAAGAAGATTTAGTTTTATTAAAGACTCTTGATCTATGCTCTGAAGAATGACTTCTTTTTGAAACTGACCAGGCCAAAAAGGCTTAGAAATAAAATAATAAAAATCTTTATAAATAGATCCTTTTGATATCCTTACGAAAACTAAAAATAAAAAGACTCCAAAGAATATCAAGTTTTTCTTTTTATGCCACCAACGACTAGTAGAAATTCGTCGGATATCAAACATTTTATTAATCTCTTATCGCGTTCCTTATAAAGTCTGGAGTATCAACAACTCTTTTAAGTTTTTTAAAATCATCTAGAACCTCCCCACAGCCATTTACTACACACAGTAAAGGGTTTTCAGCTATGTGAGTAAAAATCCCAGTTTCATCGCTCAATAAATCATTAATGCCTCTCACCAAAGCTCCCCCCCCCTGCAAGCATAATTCCTCTATCAACGATATCTGCAGCAAGTTCAGGGGGGGTTCTCTCTAAAGTTCTTTTAACAGCTTCAACTATTTTACTGAGCGTATCAGCCATAGCTTCTCTAATTTCTCCTGATGTTAAGGTGACAGATCTAGGTAAACCAGATAATAGATGTAAACCTCTGACCTCTAAGGTGGTTTTATCAAAATCATCATCTGGAAATGCAGATCCAATTTTAATTTTAATATCTTCTGCAGTTCTTTCTCCAACAACTAAATTGTGAACTTTTTTAAGATATAGTGCAATCGATTCATTTATTTCATCTCCAGCTATTCTAACAGATTCACTTAATACAGTGCCACCCAAACTTAGTACTGCAACTTCAGTGGTACCTCCCCCAATATCAACAATCATAGTTCCAATTGGCTCAGTCACTGGTAATGATGCACCTATTGCTGCTGCAACCGGTTCATCAATCAAGTGAACTTCTCTAGCCCCGGCTAAACCAGCTTCTCTAACTGCTCTTCGTTCAACACTGGTCACTCCACTTGGAATACCAATTACTATTCTTGGGGCGACTATACCTTTACCTTCGTTACATTTTTGAATAAATGTTTTTATCATCTGCTCTGCAGCATCAAAATCTGCTATTACCCCATCTCTAAGTGGTCTTACAGCTCTTATGTTGCCGGGTGTTCTTCCAAGCATTAACTTTGCTTCTTTACCTACAGCCAATGGTACGCCCTCTTCTAAATCCATTGCAACAACGGAAGGCTCTTGTAAAACAACTCCCTTACCTGATACATGTATGAGAGTATTGGCTGTTCCCAAATCTATGCCAATGTCTCTAGAAAATTTGAATCTGTTGAAAATCACAATAAGAATTCTTTTTTTTAAATAATATATCTATTTTTTATTAAGCTCTCACAATTATCTCATTAGGTTATGAATAGCACGCAAAACTTTGAGCAAAAAGTAAAAAAATGAGTAGTATTAAAAAAAAAAAATTATGCAAATTAACACTATTAATCTAGTTGGTCGAGCTGGCCGAGAGCCAGATGTCAGATACTTTGAATCTGGAAGTACTGTAGCGAATTTGACCCTTGCCGTTAACAGAAGATCTAGAGATGAAGAGCCAGATTGGTTTAATTTAGAAATATGGGGCAAACAAGCACAAATAGCAGCAGATTATGTTAAGAAAGGATCTTTAATTGGAATTACAGGGAGTTTAAAAATTGATAGTTGGAAAGATAAAAATACTGGAGAAGATAGATATAAACCGGTTGTTAGAGTAGATAGATTAAATTTGCTCAGCTCGCGAAAAGAGTCTGAAAATAACCAATATTCTAACAATAGCAGCTCTAATGATATCCCCTTCTAAGCTCTATTTTTTTTAAAATATCTAATTAATAACTTTATTAAAAAATACAAGAAAATCAAAATAAAAATAGGTTTAACAAAATATTTTACTTGATCTAAATATGTTTCAATAATTGGATAATTTTCACCAAATAAATAACCTGCATACGTGAGAAGTGCTACCCATATCAAGCTCCCTAATGTAGTCCAAATCAAAAATTTTCTTAATGGCATCAGTTCTATACCAGCGGGAACTGAAATTAAAGTTCTTATGCCTGGTACTAGTCTGCCCCAAAAAACTAAAGAAACCCCGTATTTATCAAACCACCTTTTACTTTTAATTAAATCATTGGACGAAATTCCGAAATATTTTCCTTTTTTATCTAGAAAATTTGAAAGTCTTTTTTCATTTACTACTCTGCCTAAATAATACCAAGGTAATGATCCTAAAATAGTACCAAGCAATCCCCAAAAAATTAAAATATAAAAATTTAATTTTTGTTGATAAACGAAAAACCCTCCCAATGGCATTATTATTTCCGAAGGGATTGGAGGTATTATGTTTTCTAAAAACATAGCCAAACAAATTGTGAGGTATGCAATTGTTGAATTCTTATCAACAGCCGAACTAATATAGTCAGGTATTGAAGTAAGAAAATTTACAAAAACTATACTCAAACCTAGTATCTATAAAGCTCTGGTTTATAAGGTCCTTCAACCGAAACATTAATATAATCAGCTTGCTCCTTAGTTAATTTTGTTAATTTGGCACCAATTTTATCAAGATGCAATCTAGCTACCATCTCATCTAAATGTTTTGGTAAAACATATACCTCCTTAGCATATTTTTCTGACTTATTAAAAAGTTCAATTTGAGCTAGTACTTGATTGGTAAAAGAATTACTCATAACAAAACTTGGATGGCCAGTGGCACAACCTAAGTTAACTAATCTACCTTCAGCTAAAAGAATTATTTTATTGCCACTCGGTAAAGTTATGTGATCAACCTGAGGCTTAATATTTTCCCATGGATAATTTTTCAATGAAGCCACATCAATTTCATTATCGAAATGACCGATATTACAGACTATGGCCTCATCTTTCATTTTTACAAGATTTTCGTTTGTTATTACCTGATAGTTCCCAGTTGCAGTAACAAATATATCTATGTCTTCCACAACATCATCTAATGTAACAACGCTAAAACCTTCCATTGCCGCTTGAAGAGCACAAATTGGGTCAACTTCAGCAACTTTTACAATTGCACCAAGTCCTCTTAAAGACTGGGCTGAACCTTTACCTACATCTCCAAAACCCATTACTAGGGCTACCTTCCCTGCAATCATCACATCTGTGGCACGCTTTATACTGTCAACTAGAGATTCTCGACAGCCATATAAATTATCAAACTTACTCTTAGTTACTGAATCATTAACGTTGATAGCAGGAAAAGGTAAAGCATTTTGCTTTTGCAGTTGATAAAGTCTTGCAACTCCCGTTGTAGTTTCTTCAGTGACACCAATGATATTACTTTTAATTCTAGAATAGAAGTCGCTATCATTTTCTAACTTAGACTTAATAGAATTGAATAAAGCAATTTCTTCTTCATTATCAGGATTATCTAAAACAGATAAATCATTTTCTGCTTTACTACCGAGTATCAATAACCCTGTTGCATCTCCCCCATCATCAAGAATCATATTTGGAAAGTCTGAACCCCAATCAAGTATATTGTGGGTATATTGCCAGTATTCCTCGAGAGTCTCGCCTTTTTTTGCATATACAGAAATTCCTTGATTTGCAATAGCTGCGGCTGCATGATCTTGAGTTGAAAAAATATTGCATGAAGCCCATTTCACTTCTGCACCAAGATCAACAAGAGTTTCTATTAGAACTGCTGTCTGTATAGTCATATGAAGACTTCCAGCTATTTTTGCACCTTTTAGTGGCTTTTCAGATTGATATTTGTCTCTAAGTGCCATCAATCCAGGCATTTCAGTTTCTGCAATTTTAATTTCTTTACGACCGTAATCTGATAAAGAGATATCAGCAATTACGTAATTAGGTGTAGAGGTCTTAACTGAGTCTGCAATAACCATATCTAGAAAATACTTTTTTCTATTAAACTATAAATGATTTTTGTGTAATTTTGTGTTTGTTGAGAATTTAAAAGAGACTCTAAATTTAGGAAAAAAACTCTCATACAAATTAAATCCCCAATCAATTGTTTTATTACAGGGTCCAATTGGGGCTGGAAAAACTTCATTTGTTCAAGGGATTGCTAAAGGCTTATCAATTTCTGAGGACATCACAAGCCCTACATTTGCTTTATCGCATCACTATAACTCCGGGAAAATTCCGCTAATTCACCTTGATTTATATAGGTTAGAAAATGTTTCTTCAGCAAAAGAAGTTTTTTTTTCAGAAGAAGAAGAGGCAATACAAAGACAAGCTATTTTAGTTATTGAATGGCCAGAATTAATAGAACCAGTTATTGATAATTTCTGGAAAATAGAAATTAGTTACGCAAAAAATTATGGAAGAAACTACGAAATAAGAGATCCCAAAAATTTACTAACCTTTTCATAGTATGGCTGTTGCTCTATGGCGCCCTCACCGAGACAAGTTAATAATCCACAAACACCCGCGAACTTAATGCAATCTTCTATATCCTGCTTATCTGAAGGATAGCCAGAAGAAATTAATTTTGAAATTAAGCCAGCTAGAAAAGCATCGCCTGCGCCAGTTGTATCAACAATTTTTTTTGAAGTAGGAGTTTCAGTAATCCCCTGCAATCCATTGACAAACCATGAAACAGGATTTTTTCCATCAGTAATTATTACATCTGGTCTATTAGACAATTGTTGAGATATTATCAGGGGATTTTCATCCTCAAAAAATAAAGTTGCTTCTTCCTTAGCAAGTTTTAAAACATTTGCATGATTTAAAAATTTCTTGATTAAATTAACTCTCATGGTTTTAGAAATTTCTGATGAAAAACTTGAATGATCCCAAAAGACCTCTCTCCAGTTCAAATCAATAACAATTTTGACTTCAAATTTTTTAGCCTGTTCAAGAAGAAAAAAAATAGTCTCTGCTGATATTGGAGATGACAATAAAATCGTTCCTGTAACCAAATATTTTGTTGCTAAAAAAGATTTCTCCAAATTTAAAATTTCTTTTTCGAGTAATTTCTTACTAAGAACTTCGTCTGCAAAGCATGAATGAGAACTTTCCTCAAAGCCTGAAAAAAAACGATCTCCAAATTGATCTCTATCTACGTTAACCACGCGAGTAGATAAATCATTATCTAATTGCAGGAAATCTAAATTAACGTCCAGCTCTTTAAATTGCTTAATAAATTTTTTTCCATAATCATCAGTACCCAAACTCCCTATAAATGTTGAATCTATTTTTAATTTTCTTAATGCACAAGCTACATTAGCCGGCGCACCACCCAAAAAATCTGTAAATCCTTGATTTGACTTATTTCTGATTCTGTCTATTAAAGCCTCTCCGATACATATGACCTTTTTCTTTTTCATAAAATGAACGCTTTTTTCTTACCTAAGAATAATTTATTAAAAAACGAATAATTTTTTTTTGAATTAAAGTTTAATCAATAGCATATTCATAGTGTCTTTAAATAAATCTGAAACTTGGAAGTGGAAAAATTGGAAAATTTCTTGGTCTTTATCAAAAGAATCTACTCCTGAAAAAAATATTAAAATTTTATTAGTTCATGGATTTGGAGCATCAAAAAATCACTGGAGACATAATCAAGATTTTCTTGGTAAATTTTCTCACTGCTACGCAATTGACTTATTAGGATTTGGAAAAAGCAGTCAGCCTAGTGCTTTATTAAATTATGAACCTGAGAAAGAAAACTCAATTCAATATTCATTTGACTTATGGAGTGATCAAATATCAACATTTTGTGCAGAGGTAATAAAATCTCCTGTTTACTTGATAGGAAATTCAATAGGAGGTGTTATTGCATTGAAAACTGCTGAAATCCTCAAAGATAATTGCAAGGGTCTTATTTTGATTGATTGTGCACAAAGAACTATGGATGATAAACGCTTAAAAAAAAGTGATATCTTAATGAACCTACTAAGACCCGTTCTAAAAACAATAGTCAGACAAAGAGTAATTAGTAATACACTTTTTACAAGAGCTGCTAATCCAAAAGTTATAAAGAAAATACTTGAACAGGCTTACCCTTCAGGAAAAAATATCGATAAACAATTGATTGAAATACTTTATCAACCCTCTCAAAGGAAAAATTCTAAAGAAGCATTCCGTGGATTTATTAACTTATTTGATGACTATCTTGCGACAGACCTTTTTGATAAAGTTGATATTCCAATCCAACTAATATGGGGAGAAAAAGACCCTTGGGAATCATTAAGTGAAGCTAAAGAATGGAAGAAAAAGTTTAAAAATATTAAAAGATTAGACATTATTACAGGCGCTGGCCATTGTCCACATGATGAAGAACCTCAAAAAACAAATAATTTAATTTATGAATTTATTCAGGACACAAAATAAGCCTCTACATTGTCACTGAGTCTTCTTAAGCCTCTCAATCCATCGCGTTCTAGATTTCTTACTCGATCTCTACTTATTCCTAAAACCCTTCCTATTCCTGTTAGAGACATTGGCTCATCTCCATCCATACCGTATCTCATTCTTAGAACTCTACATTGCAAATCAGGCAATTGATGTAATAGGGAGTGAAGATCTCCTCTCATGCAATCCATCTCTATTTGTTCGTCTGGCAAATCCTCGCCACCTGCAAGTAAATCTAATAAAACAGTGTCTTCACCATCACCAACCTTTGTTTCAAGACTAACTGGTTGTCCGGCTTTACACATCAAATCTTTAACATCTTCTTCAGGAAGTTCTACGTATTTCGCGAGTTCACTAACTGTTGGAGTTCTAGACATCTCTTGACTCAATTCTCTTTGACCTTTTTTTAATTTATTCAACATCTCAGTAATGTGTATTGGTAACCTTATTGCTCTACTTTTTTCAGCAATTGCTCTAGTAATACCTTGTCTAATCCACCAATATGCATACGTAGAAAACTTATAACCTCTGGCTGGATCAAATTTCTCAACTCCTCTTACAAGCCCAATAGTTCCCTCTTGGATTAAATCTAATAGTTCCATGTTTCTTTTGGTATATTTTTTTGCAACACTTACTACTAACCTCAAATTAGCCGCAACCATTCTTTCTTTAGCTCTCTGTCCAGCTCTCAATCTTTTTTTAATTATGGAAGAGGATAGATTTAATTTTTCTGATAATTCCTCTACACTAGGTTTATCTCCTGTTAATTCAATAATTTCTAATTCTGCTCTTTCGACTTGCATATATTCCTGTACCTGCCTACCTAGAGTAATTTCTTGCTCATGAGATAATAGTGGAACTCTACCAATATCCCTCAAATAAGATCTAACAAGATCTACATCGTTACTGGCTTTTAAGCTCGCAATTGAAGTTAATTTATTCTCACTTAATGTTTCAGAGGACATGAAAATTGAATGATGTTTTGTAAACAATACCATTAAGAAATGTAAAGTTAAACAAAAAAATCCACAAATTTACAAAAATGAGAATAAATACCTAGTGAATTTATATAATTTAATTGCCTAGTAGCCATTTTGCAGTACTTAGATAAATAAAAACACCTGCAATGTCAGTAACAGTTGTTATGAAAGGAGATGACATTAAGGCTGGATCCAACCTCATCCTGTCAAACAACAAAGGAAGAATTGCGCCTGTCGTAGCAGCTAAAGTTGTTATTGATATTAAACTTATCCCTACAGCAGATGCTATTAAAGGTCCTTCTCCTTGCCACCAAGCAAAGGGGAATACTACCAGCATCATCAAAATACCTAAAAGAGCACCTGTTATTGCCTCTTTAGCAACTGCCTTAATTGCACCAAGAGACTTCAACTTCTGGGTACTTAAACCTCTTATAACAACAGTTGAACTTTGAGCGCCAACATTTCCTCCAGTACCTATGAGAAGCGGAATAAATGCAGCTAATAAGACTATTTCTTTTAATATTTGATCATTCATCGCAATTACTTTCGTCGTCAAACCATTAGCTAAAACCAAAATTAACAACCACAAAATTCTTCTTCGAGCTATCGTGAATAGACTACTTTGAAAATAATCATCCTCATCTCCAGGTTGAACTGCCCCCGCTGCATAAATGTCTCTTGTTGCTTCTTGTTCTATGACATCAATTAAATCATCAACAGTTACTATCCCAACAAGTCTTTTTTCTTTATCAACAACTGGGAGAGCTAAAAAATCATATCTTTGTATAGCTCTAGCGACTTCTTCTTGATTCGTATTTGTAGAAATATTAACTACATCTTTAGTCATAACATCTCCAATTGGCTTAGTTGGGTCAGCAGTTACAAGGTCTCGCAAAGAGAGGATACCTGTCAAATGCCTTTCTTTGTCAGTAACGTATAAGCTGTAAATTGTTTCTGTAAAGGGAGCTCTTTTTCTGACTAAGGAAAGAGCCTCTGCCGCTGTTTGCATCTCTTTAAGATCTATAAACTCAGTTGTCATTAATCTTCCAGCAGTTTCAGGCTCGTATCCAAGTAATTCAGCTGTTACCTTCCTTTCACCAGGACTAAGAGCAGATAAAAATTTTCGTACAACTTTCGCAGGTAATTCGTCAAAAAGTTGAACTCTATCATCTGGAGACATTTTCTCAACAATTTCTAAAACTTCGCCTGAACGCAATCTGTCTAACAATGTTTGCTGCACTATTGGATCTAAATATTCATAAACCTCAATCGCCTCATTTTTCTTTAACAATCGAAATGCTAATGCCTGCAATATTAATGGAAGGCTTCCAATGGCATCTGCAATATCAACAGGTTGGGAAGGTTCCAAGAGTAATTTTGCCTCATCGTAATTTCCTGCAATGAGCAATTCTTCAAGTTGAATAGTAATATTTTCTTGAGTACTTAGATCTGAAGATAAAGATGTAACTGATTTAAAATTATTATCGTTCATGAATATAATCCCTTGTCAAAGTAACAAAACCATTATAAGAAATTTAAGTAATTTTTCTACTTATCCAAAACCCGAAATACATTGTGAGCAGGTTTATGATAATAACTAAATTAAAAAAAATAATGAACTTTATCCAGTTTCCCTGATTCAAGATTTTGTACAAAAGATATATAAATCCACTAAATGATGTAAAGCAAGAAAAAAAACCACTTAAAATAATTTTTTTTCTTAAATAACTTAATCTTTTTCCAATAACAAAACCAAAAGAAAAGGACCCAATTATTGAGACAATGATATTGTTATTAATAAATACTCTTAAAAACGTAGCTGAAAAACAAGCTAAAAGAATATAAATACAATTTTTTGTTGTCACTTAAGAACTAGAGTTAGATAATAACCCAAATAAAAGCTTATAAACGAAAGTAGTATTACTTCAAAATAATGAAAAAATATAAGCATAAATTTCTTCTTTTTGAGTAATATAAAAAGTTGATATACAAAAGAAGTAAACGTACTAAAGCATCCTAAAAAGCCAATATAAAATAAAAGTAATATGTTGTTATTCATGAAATTTAATGCTACTAAAATTCCCAAAAAAAACGATGCAATGAAATTAACTATTGCAGTACTTTCAATATGAAATCCGACATTTAATCTTAAATAATTTTGTATAAACATCCTTAGTATTAATCCAAAAGTACTTCCAAATAAAAGAATAATTATTGAGGAAATATCCAAAATTTACATTTTTATCCAACCTTTTTTTATTTTATTAGGATCATCTAATAATTTATTGGATGCTAATTCCACCCTAACCCACATTTCACTTTCGCCGACTTTCCAACTTCGTAAAACAGATAAAGTTGTGCCTTTATCAAGAACCAATAATTCATTAGCATTAATTTCAGGAAAAGAATAAAGAGAAGTATCGGAACTCAATATAATTTCTCTTGCATTATCAGGAAACTTATTTTGATTTAAACCTTTTTGGATCCCACCTGCAGGTAATGTGATTGGCGCAATTAATGCAAAAGTAATTAAGCAAAAATTCTTAAGAAGATTATTAATCATATGTCTAAAGTTGCCATATCTAAGTTGCTGCTATGAGTTTCAATAAATTCTCTTCTAGGCGCTACTTTATCTCCCATCAATATATTGAATATTCGGTCAGCTTCAAGTGCATCTTCAATTTCAACCCTTTTCATCATCCTAGTTTGAGGATTCATAGTTGTATCCCACAATTGTTTAGGCATCATCTCACCTAATCCCTTAAATCTTTGGATATTATAATTTGCATTTTCTCCAAAACTTGCAATTGTATCCTTTAATTGATTCTCGTTATAGCAGTATTTGTGATTCTTACCCCTTTCAACTTTGTAAAGAGGAGGGCAAGCAATATATATAAAACCTTTCTCAACAAGTTCTCTTTGATATCTATAAAAAAATGTCAATAACAAAGTTCTAATATGGGCCCCATCAACATCAGCATCGGTCATGATAACGACTCTGTGATATCTCAAAGAGCTCATATCGAATTCCTCTCCTTTAATTCCTAATCCTAGAGCTGTTATTAATGACTGGATTTCTGTATTTTTATATATCTTAGTATCATCAGTTTTTTCAATATTAAGAATTTTGCCTCTTAGAGGCAAAATAGCCTGAAAATTTCTATCTCTTCCTTGTTTTGCTGAACCTCCGGCAGAATCTCCCTCAACAATATAAATTTCAGATTCTGAAGGATCTCTAGAACTACAATCTGCTAATTTGCCTG
Source organism: uncultured Prochlorococcus sp. (assembly GCA_902572675.1). Lineage (GTDB taxonomy): Bacteria > Cyanobacteriota > Cyanobacteriia > PCC-6307 > Cyanobiaceae > Prochlorococcus_A. The sequence continues at coordinate 11,615 of CACGGY010000016.1, forward strand.
GAAGCGTTGAACTTTCAAGAACACTTTTTCTTCTGACTAATTCTCTAGCTCTTCTTGCTGCCTCTGCTGCATTAAATGATTGAATGGCTTTTTCTAGAATCAGATCCAAAATTCCAGGATTAAATTCCATAAATTTTGTAAGAGCTTCCCCGATAAGAGAATCAACAATTCCTCTTACTTCGGTATTCCCTAACTTCGTTTTTGTTTGGCCCTCAAATTCGGGATCTGGAACTTTAACTGATAGAACTACAGTCAAACCCTCTCTAATATTTTCGCCAGCTAAATTTTTTTCAATATCTTTCCTCTTGCCTCTCTTTTTTGCAAGATTATTGAAGGTTCTTGTTAATACTGTTTTTAGTCCTTCAATATGAGTACCTCCATCAACAGTTCTTATATTATTTGCAAAACCAAGAATATTATCCGAATATACATCTGAACACCATTGCATAGCTGCTTCTACATAAACATTGTCTTTCTCTGAATCAACATAAATTATTTCAGGATGAATAGATTCCTTTTCTGTATTCATGTATTGAACATATTCCTTAATACCCCCTTCATATAAATAAATTTCTTCTTTGAAAGAACCATCTGATAATTTATTTCTTTCATCTCTGAAAACAATTTTTACACCACCATTAAGATAAGCTAATTCCCTTAATCTTGAAGAAAGAAGACCATATTCAAATTCGATTCCTCCAGTAAAAATTGTTTTATCGGGTTTAAAACAAATAGTGGTTCCTTTTTTAAAAGGTTTTACAGTCTGCTTGAAAGTTTTCAATTCGCCCTTCGTTACACCTCTTTCAAAAGTTTGATTAAACTCACTTCCATCTCTATAAACAGTCACATTAACCCATTCGCTTAAAGCATTAACTACAGATATTCCTACTCCATGTAGTCCACCTGACACTTTATAACCGCCACTTCCAAATTTCCCGCCCGCATGAAGAACAGTCAATACAGTTTCTAAAGCACTTTTCCCAGTTCTTGGATGAATATCTGTAGGTATACCTCTTCCATTATCAGATATTAAAGCTGATCCATCTGCTCGCAGAACTATTTCTATATGATCGCAATGTCCTGCTAATGCTTCATCAACTGAATTATCAACGACCTCGTATACTAAATGATGCAAACCTCTAGGGCCAGTAGAACCTATATACATACCAGGGCGTTTACGAACCGGCTCTAATCCTTCTAAGACCTGAATCTGTTCGGCGCCATAGTCACTTGAGATTTTATTAGAACTTTTGTCCTCACTCATTTAATATTAGAAAAAAACATTTAACTTTTAAAATAAAATTATTTTAAAAGTTCTTTAATTAAACTTACCACCGGAAAAGTAGAAAGGCTCGAAGTCAATGAAAAATTTAATCACTTTAATTATATAGCTACAAAATTTTTCTTCAGAAATTAATATGTCTACTTATCAACCTCATGTAATAGTTTTAATTGGACCCACAGCAAGTGGCAAAACAGAATTAGCTATTGAAATTGCAGAATACTTTAAAACTCGTATACATAATATCGATTCAAGACAAATTTATAAGTCAATGGATATTGGCACTGCCAAACCATCTGAGAATCAACAAAATCAAATAAAGCATTTTTTAATAGATATTAAAGAGCCCAGTAATCCAATTAATGTTAGACAATTTCAAGAAATTGCTCAAAAATCAATAAAAAGCGAAATTAAAAAAAATAACTTACCTTTTCTTGTTGGAGGTAGTGGTTTATACATGAACTCAATAACAAAAGGTTTTTTTGTACCAGATGTTCCACCACAAAATCATTTGCGAAGACAATTTGAAAAACTTGGCCAAAAAGAATGTTGGGAACTTTTAAAAAATTGTGACCCAATTTCAACAAAAAAAATCAATTTTGCTGATCATATAAGAACAATAAGAGCTCTAGAAGTTTTTTATGTAACAGGTAAACCCTTATCATCTCAAAAAGGTCAAAAACCACCTAATTGGAAAATTTTGGAGCTTGGATTAGATAGAGATAATTTAAAAGAAAGAATCTTACAAAGAACAAAAGCAATGTTTTTATCTGGAATTATTGAAGAGACAAAAGACCTTATTTCTCAATATGGACCTGATTTATCAACATTGGCAACAATTGGTTACCGTGAGTCAAGGGATTTCTTAAATAATCAGCTAACTATTGATGAGGCAATAGAACAAACTACTACAAAGACTATCCAATTTGCCAAAAGACAAAAAACATGGTTCCGTAATAAAAATAATCCTATTTGGCTTAATAACAAAAACCTGCTAAAAGATGCAATAATTAAAATAGAGTCTTTTTTAGGCTAACTTTTATAAATAATAATTTTGTCCAACATCCAATCAATTTTTTAACTAAACTGAATGCCACCACGCCCACGCTTTGACCGCCGCGCTCCTGTTAGAGAGCTCCCAAATATTAATGAAAGAATCAAATATCCCCAATTGAGAGTCGTTGACTCAGATGGAAAACAACTTGGTGTAATAGATAGATCAAAAGCATTAGAAATAGCCTCTCAAAGAGAACTAGATTTGGTTTTGGTAAGCGAAAAAGCAAATCCTCCTGTTTGTAGAATCATGGACTATGGAAAATATAAATTTGAACAAGAAAAGAAGGCAAAGGAAGCAAAAAAGAAATCTCATCAAACAGAAGTTAAAGAAGTAAAAATGAGGTACAAAATTGACAAGCATGATTATGACGTAAGAATTGGTCAAGCTGCAAAATTCTTAAAATCTGGAGACAAAGTAAAATGCACTGTAATCTTTAGGGGCAGAGAAATTCAGCACTCAAATTTAGCTGAAACGCTCCTATTTAAAATGGCTAATGATTTAGAAGAGCAATCAGAAGTTCAACAGAAGCCAAAAAGGGAAGGAAGAAATATGATTATGTTTTTAAGCCCTAGAAAAACTCCTCTTATTAAAAAAGATGAAGAGTAAGAAATTGTTATCTAAAAGCTATGACGAATGTTAAAGTGTCACTATAAATGAAAATTAATTAGTCAGGTTTTTTATAAAGTGAGATTCCATATTCAACAAGAAAGTGATATACCTGCATCGACGCAACTATATAACCAAATTTGTTTCGCTATAGCGGCAAGACATTATCCTCCAGGACATAGGCTTCCAAGCACTAGACAACTTGCGATGCAGACAGGACTGCATCGAAACACTATAAGCAAAGTTTATAGACAACTTGAGTATGATGGGGTCGTTGAGGCAATAGCTGGATCGGGTATCTATGTAAGAGATAATCTGACTAAAAGAAATCTTAAGAAATCAATTTACTCAAAAGACAAAACAAGTAAACTACCAGATCAAGAAGCCAAGAAAGCTATTGATAACTTGATAAATCTTGGTTGCACCTTACAAGAGACAAGAGAAATATTAACCAATGAAATTGATTGGCGTATTAAGTGTGGGGCAAGAATTTTAGTAAGTACTCCCAGAGAGGATATTGGCGCTTCTATGCTAATAGCGGAAGACCTTTCTCCAAAAGTTAATGTACCAGTAGAAGTTATTCCAATGGAAGAATTAGAAAAAGTTTTAAGTAATGCAAATAATGGGACTATTGTTACAAGTAGATATTTTTTACAGCCTTTAGAAAAAGTTGCCAAACAGCATGGAGTTCGAGCTATTGCAGTTGACTTAAGCGACTTTCAAAAGGAATTAAAAATTCTAAAAGAATTAAATGATGGAACTTGTGTAGGTATTGTTAGCATTAGTCCTGGTTTATTAAGAGCAGCAGAAGTTATCATTCATAGCATGCGAGGAAGTGAATTGATGCTGATGACGGCAATTTCAGATAATAACAGTAGACTGCTATCACTTTTAAAGTCTTCAAACTTCATAGTTTGTGATGGACCTAGTTTATCAGTAGTAGAAAACACACTGTTAAAAAATAGATCTCAACTTATGAGATTACCAAAAATAATATGCGCTAAAAATTATTTGAGTATTGAAACAATAAATCTATTAAAAAAAGAAATTGGAGTTATTAATTAAGAAATAATGTTAAGAACTTTTAAATCAGATATAGAAATAATCAAAGAGAGAGATCCTGCTGCAAGGGGAATATTAGAGATTTTTCTTTGCTACCCTGGGTTTCAATCAATAGTTATTCATAGGTTGACTCATAAATTATGGCGACTAAAGATCCCTTTAATTCCACGCTTGTTAAGTCATCTTAATAGACAAATAACCGGTATTGAAATCCATCCTGGAGCTAGAATTGGTAGACGGGTTTTCATAGATCATGGCATGGGTGTTGTTATTGGTGAAACAGCTGAGATAGGAAATAACTGTCTGCTGTATCAGGGAGTTACCTTAGGTGGCACGGGTAAAAGTCATGGTAAAAGGCACCCGACCTTAATGGAAAATGTTGTAGTTGGAGCAGGTGCAAAAGTTCTTGGATCAATCACAGTTGGATCTAATACTCGTATTGGTGCGGGTTCAGTTGTTGTTCGTAATGTAGAGGAGAATAGTACGGTAGTTGGAGTTCCTGGTAGAGTCATTCACCAAAGTGGTGTCAAAGTTAATCCATTAGCTCACTCAGCCTTGCCAGATGCAGAAGCAAATGTAATAAAAAATTTAATGGATAGAATAGACTTGCTTGAAAATGAAATTCGTAAATTACAAAAATCCATACAATGTATAGCTAATTCTGAATCAGTTGATATCTCAAAACTCGGTGACGCCCAAAATCTTAAAGACAAAGAAATTATTGAATTTCTTGGAGATGATTAAGTCTCAATTTTACGTTTTTCATCCGTATCAATTTTAGGTTGAAACATAAACATTGAATAAATTACATTTCGTCTCATATTAGTCATCATTTCTAGGAACATATCATATCCTTCATTTTTATATTCGATTAAAGGATCTTTTTGACCATAACCTCTCAATCCAACTGACTCTCTTAAAGAATCCATTGATTGCAAGTGTTCTCGCCATAAATTATCAATTTGTTGCAAGATAAAAAATCTTTCAGCCTCTCTCATTAATCCTGGACGGATCTTTTCTATTTGTGATTCCTTCAGATCATAAGCTGCTCTCAACTGCTCTTGAAGATAATTTTTTAATTCTTCTATGGACAATAAATTAATATCCTCAGCTTTAAGATCATCCAACAAATATATGAATTCTTTTACTTTAGATAGTAATTGATCAATATTCCATTCTTCAGGTGGAAGATCAGGATTAATATAAGCCTCAACAATTTCAAACATTGTTCTTTCCCCATATCCTATTACTTGGTTTTTTAAATCAGTACCTCGCAAAACTCTTAGTCTTTCGCTATAAACGGCTTTTCTTTGATTATTCATAACCTCATCATATTCAAAAACTTGTTTCCTAATATCGTAATAGTAGGTCTCTACTTTCTTTTGAGCACTTTCTAATGACCTTGTAAGCATTCCTGACTCAATAGGCATATCTTCTTCCACCCTAAAAGCATTCATCAAATTTGCAACTCTATCACCACCAAAAATCCTTAATAAATTATCTTCTAATGATAAAAAGAATCTCGTACTACCAAGATCACCTTGTCTTCCGGCTCTACCTCTGAGTTGATTATCCACTCTCCTTGATTCATGCCTTTCTGTACCTATGACATGTAATCCACCAGCTTCTCTAACTTTTTTTTCCTCGTGCATCAACACTTTTTCATATTCATTTTTTACATCTGACAAAGCTTCTCTCAAAAGTTTTATCAAGTTATCCTCAGTAGGTGCTTTTTCCGCAGCTGTAGCTATCTTATCCTCTAGATCTAAGAGAGAAAGTTGCCTATCGCCCCAATTTTGGACAAGTTCATTTGATAAATTAGATAATCTATTTTCAATTTGATCATTCAATTTGCACGGAAAAAGACTTTTTGAATAGTCTGGAATATTCTTTTTCAAATTTGCCCCAGCTTTTGAAGAAAATCCACTCTTAGCTTTGGAACTTCTTTGTTTCGGAATTGGTGGCTTATGCTCGTTATCTGGCTTTACTAACAATGGCTTTAAAACTTCTTTTAATTGAAGTCTTGCCATATAGTCACTGTTGCCGCCAAGAATTATATCAGTTCCCCTACCAGCCATATTAGTCGCAATTGTAACTGCACCTGCTCTTCCTGCCTGAGCTATAATTTCCGCTTCACGTTCAACGTTCTCAGGCTTAGCGTTTAACAAATTATGAGGGATTTCTTCCTCGGCTAAAAGTGTACTTAACAACTCACTTTTTTCTACACTTGTTGTTCCAACTAAAACAGGTCTGTCCTCCCTATGAATTTTTGCAGTCTCTTTAGCGACAGCTCTCCACTTGCCTATCTCAGTTTTAAATACTTGATCAGACCAATCTTGTCTCTTTCTTATCTGATTTGTTGGTATCACTGTGGTTTCTAATTTATAAGTTTTCTCAAATTCAACTTCTTCAGTTTTTGCAGTTCCAGTCATACCAGCTAAACCAGGATATAACAAGAAAAAATTTTGATAAGTGATAGATGCTAATGTTTGAGTTTCAGGCTGAATCTTGAGATTCTCTTTTGCTTCTATTGCTTGATGTTGTCCATCACTCCACCTCCTTCCTGGCATTACCCTACCTGTAAATTCATCTACAATCACAGCCTCACCATTTTTAATAATATAGTTAACGTCCTTTATAAATAGTTCCTTAGCTTTTAAAGCATTAGTAATATAGTGTGCCCAGGGATCCTGAGGATTATATAAATCACTAACTTGCAAATAATCCTCACATTTAGCGAAACCCTGATCAGTTAATATACAACTTCTCTGCTTTTCATCAACTTCATAATCTCCTTCTGGATCAATACCATCTTTACTTAAATCTTTTGCTTTAACTAGTGCCAAAGATAATTCTGAAGCTTTTTGATATTTTTCTTGAGGTCTTTCAACCTGTCCAGAAATAATTAAAGGTGTTCTTGCTTCATCAATTAAAAT
>CACGGY010000017.1 GCA_902572675.1 uncultured Prochlorococcus sp.
AAGGGTATCATTGTCTCCATATTTAAGCTCTTCATTTGCTACTGTATCATTTTCATTTACTATTGGAATAACATTCATATCGATTAATTTTTTTAGAGTTTTAGAAGCGTTATTAAAGGATTCTCGTGAATTGAAATCAGCTTTAGTTATTAAAATTTGAGCAATATTATGACCTAATTTATTAAATACTTTATCGTATAAGGACATTAAATTAACTTGACCTACTGCAGCAGTAGCTTGAAGAGTACTTAAATCATTTGGTCTCGTTTTAATATCTAATTTTTGGCAACCTAATCCAACGGCTCCACTAGTTACTAAAATTATTTTGTTTCCTTTTGAAAGAAAACTTGTAAATGATCTAGAAAGATTTTCAATAACTTCTTCTGTAGATGTTTCCTCTGTTCCTCTTAAAATACTAGTACCAATTTTTATAACCCAAGTTTTCATTTTATAAAATGAGAAATTAATTTTTCTATTTTCAAAGTTAAATTAAATTTTATAGGCAAGCCATCTCTATTTAAGCGCTTAACTAATATTGTTTTTATATCACATCTATTCCCAACAATAATATCTGTAAAAATTCTGTCGCCAATAATGGCTATATTTTTTGGCTCTCTGCCAATTTCTTTGATAACAGACAAAGTTACTTTTTTTCTTGGTTTTGATGCATTGTATTTATACCTTAAATTTAATTCTTTCGCTATTTTTGCGATTCTTTTTTTTGATGGATTATTACTTATTAAATAAAGCGAGAACAGTTTTTTAGATTCTATGATCCAATTTTTTACAGCTTTTGGGATCATATTTGATTTTCTATTTACTAGAGTGCCATCCACGTCTAGCAATAAAGAATCAATTCCTTTTTTTCGCAACTCAGATTGAGAAATATTATATATTGGTAAGTTTGAATCCCAATTAACTTTTAGGATAGATCTCATTTATTTAAGAACTACTTTTTTCAAGCTCAGTTTCAATTAAAGGTTGAATTTTATCGAATTCATCATCTTCAACTAATAAGGCACCTTTGTCTTTTAATTTACCCACAATAAAAAAAGGATCTAGTGGTATATATAACCCATATTCTTGGTCAAAAAGATTAAAGTTAACGAGCAATTCATAACTCTCACTATCATCATCGACGTAATCTTCTTCTAATTCATCGTAAATTGGTTCTTCAAGTTCTCCTGATACTGTTAATGTAACTGCTGATCTGATAAGTCTTAAATCATGTTCTTGAAGAACCGCTTCAGCATTTTTAAGTATTTGTTCATTTTTATCTATTTTCTCAATTAGTTCAGGTTCATCTTTTTCATTTATCTTAAAAAGACTTACTGGAGTATCAACTGGCGTTAATAAAGCATACTCTTGGCCTTCAACACTTACTAACTGTTCAAGATAACAAAATAGCTCGTTTCCATTTGAGTCATTTAATAAAAGAGTCTGTGCATCATAATTATCATTTGAATTAGCTTCTTTCATTTAAAAATTATTTATCCTTTTTAATACTAATATTTTATCTGACGTTTACCAGCTATTTCTTCTAATTCAGGACCTTCTTCGATCCATTGTTCAAGTATTATTTTTGCTGATAAACTATCAATCAATCCGGATTTATCTTTTTTTATTCCAAATCTATTTGAAGATTCCCAAGTTGAACTATGTTCGTTGACATACGAAAATGGAAGCTTTAATTCATTTGAAAGTAATTGACCGTAATTTTTACAGTCAACAGCTTGAGTGGTCATTTGACCTTCGTCATCTAGTGGAATACCCACAATAAACCCAGTCAAATTAAATTCATTTATATGATTTCTAATGATTTTAATCTCTTGATTATTTTCAAACCGTTTTACTGCTGGAAGTATATTTGATGTTATGCAGAGGGGATCACAATAAGCTAATCCTATTCTTTTGGTACCTATATCCAAACTCAAAATTGACTTAGGTTTGGGTTTGCAAAATTTCACTTTGTTTTTAATGGAAAAGGAGATGGATATGGATTACCTTGTGGACTTAATTTTTCAAAAATTGATTCCAAAGATTGATTTATTATATTTACTTGTTTGGCTTCATTCTTAACTATTGTGTTCCTGATAAGAATTAGTTCTTGATTTTTTTCTTTGAGATTACATTCTTCGAGAAAAAGATTTAATTGAGAATTTTCTTTATAGGTTTTTAAATATGAAAAAGGTGATTTTTCAAAAAATCTTTTTATAAATTCTTTTAAAATAGAATTGAATCTCTTATCCCAGTATGTACTTATAGTTAAAGTGTAAATTTCTTCATTTTGATAATTAATATCTTTTAAAATTGTACATAAAACTGAATTTTCATATATTAAGGCACCACTCTTAGAGTTATTTCTTTTAAGAATGTCGTCTTGATCAAAATCTAAAATATTTCTTATTAAGGGAGATTGATTTGATCTAATGAAATTAACTATTTTTAATATATTTTGTTTATTAATTTTTTGGAATTCATTAATTAATACATTGGCATGGTTATTTTGATTAATGGATTTACTTAGATCAGAACCATCCCAAAGGATTATCTCTCCTAAGGGTTGAAAGCCTAATTCTCTTGATGTTGATATGAGGTCAACATTATTTATATCAGCGTTAACTATCCAACTTGAAGTTTTGATATCTTTTATTGAGATAGATTTTTTTATCAATCCTAAAGTTAATTGTTTATCTGTTAAAGAACACTTGTTATTAATCAACTTGGGCTTAGATATTTTTAAGCAAGTTTCTTTTTTGTTTAAAGGAAAAATATTCAAATAACCAATAATTTCGTTCCCATATTTAGCAATTATGCATTTATTTTTATTTTTCTTAAGATTATTTAAAAAAATTTTTAAGTCATCAAAGGTATTTATAATTGCCATCTTTAAAAACCAATTATTCAATTCTTTATTTTTAATATCTATTAAAAGATTAATGTGCCTTATATGGAGCTCCTCAAAAGTTACTTCCATTCCTTTTTTAGATTGAAAAGAATAAGAGGTATCTTTTTTCATTTACTTTTTTTCTCTTATTAATACTATAGGGGTTTTTTCATCTCCATTGCCAGCTGGATTTGATATTAAGTTCCTTTTGAGTATTTTATTTATTGTTTTATTTGAACTAGCTAAGACTTTCACACCTCCAAGATCATTAACATCGACAACAGCAACATCTATATTAAGATATTTCGAGACCTCCTTACAAAATAAATCTGCATTGAGAGGACCCATAACTATACTCTTGTCGTAAGGTGTGACTGTACCGCTTATATCATCAATGAGGGATGATTCTGAACCAGTTAACCTATAAAACATACCCTTAATACCAACTAATTTGAATAGAAATCCAACAACTAGTGCTAAGGTTATTCTTGTCACTCCTATTCTATTTATTAATAATTGCATGCCGCAGGCTGTTGCGAGACTGCTTGTTGGGTGAAAAAAATAACATAAAGCTTTCGAAAATAAACTATATTTTAAATTTTGAGGAGAAATATATCTATTTTGCATGATCGCCAGAGGACTCTCACCGATTGTTAAAATATCATTTTTTTCTGCAATTCCTTTGCAGTATTCAATCACAGTATTTACTGGGTTATCAAAGCAACCAAGTAAATCAGTTTTAATAGCAAACGCTTTATATTTATTATTTACTGGAATTTCAAAAACTTCTTTCGACCTTTGTTTTTGACCATCTAAATTAATTAACAAACAATCCTTATTATTTGAAATACCAAAATGTCCATAGTGCTCCCAATATACTTTTAACCATAGATATTTTATTTTTTTTCTAAAATTATTATTGCTAAATTTATATATAATTCTTACAAATACTTCAGCATTTGACTTGATAATTGTTGTTGGCCAATAATTATTTAAATTCTTAAATTTATTATTTTCATATATATAAATATCTTCTTGATAATTTAAATTTTGGCAATATTCGTTACCTCTACTTTTTAAAAAATCTAATTCAAAATTTATATTAGATACCATCGTCTCTTTAGTTTTACTTTTATTAGTTATTTTTAAATCAATAATTAATTCTTTTAACCCATCCTTTTTCTTGATTTTGTAATTTATAGGGACCAGATTTAACTTTGATTTTGGTGAGTTTTTGATATATAGATCTGAAAGAATTAAAAAAATTAAAAGAACTAAGAGGATATTTATGAATATCATTTTTTTAATACATTTTCGTTTTTATCTTTTTTTTCAGAAATGATACTGTTGTATTCATTAAAACTTTCCACAGAAAATGTCGTATCTTCTATATCAATTCCTTTTAGTTCTCCTATAATTTTGTTTAATTCATCGATTTTAATCATTCCATTTTTATCAAATTTAACTTCGCCATCACTATTTAAAATAATGGTTTGTGGAATTAATCCATTCCAATAATAATTAGGTTCATTTCTAAGATCAGACTTTTCTTTATTCTGTAATTCATCAGTAGTTAGAGCAATAATATCTATATTATTTCTCCATATCAAATCTAAACCAGATATTATCGGAGCCATAGCTTTACTATCTGAGCTATCGTCAAGATAAAAAAATAAAACTGTGACTCTTTTATTTTTTAATGATTCCTGAAGAGTTGCCTGGGGAGGAACTATAGCCCCATTGCCTGCGTATATAGGAAAGATGTTGCCATCGTAACTATTAGAATCTCTAGAGGCGTTTGCTTTGTATGGACTTAAGAAAATTAATGCTATTAGGATCCATTGAATTATTTTCATTAAAGTTTAAAAACTTACTTTGAACTTGATCTTCCTAATCCTTGAAGGATTCCTTTCCCAACTAAACCGATAGCTTTGCCAACGACCTTTGTAAGGAAAGTTACGAAAAGATTACCGATATATTTTACAGCAACTTCTAACTGCGGTGCTATGGCATCTCTTATCTCAACTAACAATGTAACTTGTTTTTGTAGCCATTCTAGATTCTCTAATTCTCTCTCCCTATTTTCATTTTTAAAGTAACGGGTAAATTTTTTATCGATAATATCAATATATTCTCGTTTACTCTCATACAAGTAGATAGGCATATAAATATAGTCATGCCATCGATTGTAGTTATTAATATTATTTCTAAATCTTTCAAAATTTCTTGTTGATTGTAATTCTGGATTTATAAGTACAGTTCTTAATTCAGGCCAAGAAGAACAAATATTAAAGATTTCAGAAGCTAATAAATTACAGTTCCTTATTGTCCAATTCGAAATGATATTTTCAAGGATCAAAAACGACTCCGTTTCATATAGAGGGAGTAATTTTCCATCATAGTCAAGAGCTTCATTTTTAATAATTGGCTCAATAAAAATTATTGATTCATGTGATTCTCTATCTATCTCTTCACAACTTACCTCACTATAAATAAAATCATTTATTGAAATAGATTCGCTTCCTTTTTTTAATCGACAATAGCTGTCTGTGATATTTGAAATTGTATTAACTTTAAGTTCTTTTATCAGAGAATTTAAATCATCTTTAAAATCTTTCTCCTTATAGTTTTCCTTAATATTTTTTACTAAATTATCTAACTCATCTAACATTTTGCAAATTAGTCGTGAAATGAATTCTTTTTTTATCCCAGAAAGAATTATTGATGAATTATTGAATTCAACCTGTAAGTTAGTTGAGCTATACCTTTCTTTTAGTCTATCTAAAATTAAATTCCATATTTCAGTAGTGTTTTTATCTTTAATAAATACTGTGTTCTTATTTTCAAGATTAATTTTATTTTCAGTGTAAACTGCTTCTGTATAAAGTTCTAGTGAATTACCCCATAAAAAAATTAGAAAAGATTTTGCAGTAATAAGTTCTCTTAATCTTCCTTTTAAAATGAATTTATAAAATTCTGGTGTTGAATCAGAGTTGACATATTTGAATATATAGTTAATTTCAGAATCTATTTGTTTAAGACCTGAAGTTAGAATTTTTTGACTAAAAGAGAGAGGCTTATTTTTGTTTAATTGAACTCGGGAATTATTTTCAATATCAAATACTCTTCCTCCATTTAAAATGGTATCAATAGATTCAAGAACTTTTTCTGCACTGGGATTTAAAAGAAAACCTTCAGCATTTAACGATGGTGTGGTATTTGCTTCATAAACAAGTTCGCCAGAGAGAATTATAAGAAACTTTGACTCATCATATCTTTCTCTTAATTTTAATAATTCTAACCTTATAAGGTCTTCTGATTGGAAATTAAGAACATTCCATATAACTAAATCCGGAGTTTTATCTCCTGTTCCATTATTAAAATTAATTTCTAAATTTTGGTCTAGTGATGTTAACTTAAGCGATAAAGATTCTGCTATTAAGCTTGGAGCAATAATCAATATCGATTTTTTTGAAATTAATTCCAAGACTAGATTTCTTATCTCTTATACAAAATTAACTAACAATTACTGCAAACACCAGTCTTAAATCAATTTTTATACTCTTTTAAGCGTAATAATTTCTGTTTAAATCAAAGTCACTTAATCTATCTGATGACAATACATTATTCGCTTCCTTTATCGTGAATTTATTTTCGTATAGAGCTTTCCCTACAATTACTCCAAAGAGTCCAGAGTTTTCAAATTTCACTAACGATAATAAATCAGAAATTGAACCAACACCTCCTGAGGCTATTACTGGAATATCTGTAATTTCAAGTATGCTTTTTATGAATTCTTCATTTGTCCCTTCTAACGTCCCATCTGTATTTATATCCGTAACAATAAAACTAGCAATTTTAAATGAAGAAAACTCCCTTACTAGATCTGTGGCGAAAATGTTAGATTGCTCAAGCCAACCCCTTGTACTAACTTTTCCATCTTTTGCATCTATCCCAATAATTATCCTTCCAGGGAATTTATTTGATAAGTCTTTAACTAGTTCTTTATTTTCTATTGCAGAAGTTCCCATTATAACTTTATCAATACCATAAGAAAATAGTTGTTCTATCCTTTCTTTAGACCTTATCCCTCCACCTATTTGAATAGGTATGTTAACTGCGTTTGCAATCTTTTTTATTGATTTATCGTTTGTTGGGGATCCAGTTTTTGCAGCATCCAAATCAACTATATGTATATATTTTGCCCCTTCGCTTTCCCAAAATTTAGCTTGCTCTTGAGGCTCTTTGGTGAAGTCTTTTCTTTTATTAAAGTCGCCTTTAAAAAGCCTTACACACTTACCATTCATTAAATCAATTGCTGGTATTAGGTCCATAAAATCATCCTTTTCATTAATAACTTATTAGTAGTAATATTCAATATGTAATTCTATTTAAGATTACTACTTCAGTTAAATATTTTTTGAATATGAAAATTCTTGTAATGGGCGGCACTAGATTTGTTGGCAAGTCTTTGGTTGGAAAATTATTAAGTAAAAATTATGATATTGATATTTTCACTAGAGGCAATAAAAGTAATCCTGATAATACAAATTTAATTAAGGGTGATAGAAATAATTCAGAAGATATCGTTAGACTAAGAAATAAAAAGTATGATGTTGTTTATGATATTTCTGGACGAGAGTTAGAACAAACCAAACTTCTTATAGAAAATCTAGATAACTCTTTCCAAAGATATATATATGTCAGCTCTGCAGGTGTTTATAAAGATAATTGTGAACTACCGTTATCCGAAGTTGATCCAATTGATCCAGAAAGTAGGCACAAAGGAAAGTTTGAGACAGAAAATTGGTTAAAAAACCAAAAAATTCCTTTTACAAGTTTTAGACCTACTTATATTTATGGACCAGGAAATTATAATAAAATTGAAAATTGGTTTTTTGAAAGGTTATTAACTAAAAAATCTATACCAATCCCTGGTGACGGGTCTTTAATTACTCAGTTAGGCCATGTTTCTGATCTAACTGATGTAATGATTAGGTGCATAAATTTTGAAAATTCTAAAAATAATATTTACAACTGTTCAGGTGAAAAAGGAGTGACCATAAAGGGTTTGATTTATTTCTGTGCGAATGTTCTTGGATTAAAACAAAATGAGATTTCTTTAAGAACATTTGATTATCAAAAATTAGATCCTAAATCTCGAAAGGGATTTCCAATTAGATTAAATCATTATCAGACTGATATCTCTAAGATAAAACGTGATTTAGAGTGGGTGCCAACTTTTGATTTACTTGATGGTTTAAAGGATAGTTTTGTGAAAGATTTTAATAATAAAAAGAGTGAGGAGTTTGATGAAAATTCAGATAATATTCTTTTTAATTCTTAAATAGCTTAATAAAGTCACAAAGGTCAGGATGAATCCTAGCCAATAAAAAATTAAAGCAAAATTATTTAATAAGCTATTTTTTAATGGTGTAAAGAAGGTAATTACTGAAATAAAAAAGAAAAATGTTTTATATTTACCTAACATTGATGCTGGTAAACCGTCTTTTGTTGAGTTCCTCAGGCTAGAAATAATTAATTCTCTAAATAAAATCAATGACAAAGACCAGAAGGGTATAAAATTATTTTTACAAAGGAAGGTTAAAGGAATTAAATAGAATACTTTATCGCTTAAGGGATCAAGGATAGCTCCTAATCTGGTTTTAAGATTAAATTTCCTTGCAATTAAACCGTCAAAATAATCAGTTAAACCTCCAATAATAATCAATATAAAGACATAAAAAGGTTTATTAATTTCTAAAAAAAGTATTAATGGCAATACAAGGAAAAGGCGGGATATCGATAATAAGTTTGGAATATTCAATGCCAAATTTTTAAGATTTTTACTTAATAACAAATCAGGTTTTGTATATAAAAAATATATTACACTCTCAAGAAGCTTAAATTTTTAGTAAAAATTTTTAAATGATTTTTTAATGCTAAATTCTTAAATTAAATTTGAATTTAAATCCTAAAGATTATAAACTCAACTTTCTTTATGAATGATGATGTTTTATATTACAAAATTATTCCTTATATCTAATGCAGCCTCATAGCCTAAAGCTATCTCCAGAATCTGATTTGATAAATTCAATTAAAGAATATTCTTTATCGAATAATTTATACGGTTATGTTTCTGGAGTGGTTGGTAATCTTAGAACAGTTTGTATTCAATGCCCAGGAAATCAAGAGATAAATAAATTTGAGGGAAATCTTGAGATAGTTTCTTTAAATGGACACTTTAACAAAGGAGATGTTCATTTACATTTGAGTTTTGCAGATGAGGGATGTAATGTCTTTGGCGGGCATCTTGAGGAAGGATGTATTGTAAAAAAAGGTACTGATATATTATTACTTTCTATTGAACAAAAAATTATTAATTTCTCTAGTAATGATTTATTAAAGAATGAATCACGTGTAAAAGCATACATTTTAAAGGATTGTCCTTGGTCTAAAAGAGCAATTAGATTACTTAATTCTTTATCTATTCCTCATGAAGTTACTTTAATAGACAATGATGAAAGCTTTCAGAAAATAATGGTTCAAAGTAGCCATAATACTTTCCCTCAAATATTTTTGGATGATAAATTTTTTGGAGGATATGATGAACTTTCAGAACAAGCAAAATTGGATAACTTAATTTCATTTAAGTAATCTAAATTTTTTAATTATCACGATTAGTAAGCTTTTCAGCAACTAATTCTTCCTCTAACTGCTTTATTAATCTTGATACAAGACTTTGAAATTCTGGTTGACAACCTTTAAATGCAGCTTTATGCCTTATTGGCTCATTTCTAGTCCTTAAATCAGTAAGCATTAATTGTAACGCGTCAATTTTGGGGTTTATTTTCATAGTTTTATTTTATATACTTACATCTTTTAAATCATTTGCATAGCTTTTTTAAAAGATATCTTTTTATTATCATTCGAACTTGTTACTTCAATTAATTTATTTATGGATTCTTTGTTTTTTAAAGAATCTATACAACATTGTGCCACTAATCTTCTTGGGATTGATCCATTAATTTGAGTATCCTCCTTTGAATAATTTATACGTTCTGATTTAATATCTTCATTTTCCTTTAATCCTCCAGGTCTAATAATAGTCCATTCGAAATTTGAATTTCGGAGAAAGTTTTCACCTATTTTCTTCCAAATAAGAATTAAACCAAACAAGTTTAATGGGTGAAATAACTTTCCAGTACAAAGAGAACTTACTAAAATAACCCTCTTAATGCCAACTCTTTTGCAACTCTCTAATTGCCTGTATACCCCTAAGGCATCAACCTTTGCAGGACCAGTTAAATCTAAAGATGCTCTGGCACCAGTAGCAATTACAAGGGCATCAATACCTTTAAACGCTTTATCAAGTTCATTTTTATTGTCTAATGAAATTCTAATTGTTTCCAAGCTCTCTAGACCTTCTGAAACTTTTGAATTCTCCCTAATAATTTGCCTAACTTTATATCCTTTCTTAACTGCCTCTTCAGTAATTCTATAACCTGTTTTCCCAGATGCGCCAGTAATTGCTATTTTCATAATTAATAAACTAATTAAATTATTATATTAATTTCTTAGGGTTTTTTACATATAAATTTCTTTTTTCTTTTTGGGTAAAGAGTACGACATAAATAACATTTTGTTCCATCACAGCCTCTTGCGGTGCAGTATTCTCTGCCATAAAAGATTATTTGCAAATGTAGTGTATTCCAATCATTAACGGGGAATATCTTTTTTAGGTCTTTTTCTGTTTGAACTACGCTATCTCCATTTGATAGACCCCATCTTTGTGACAACCTGTGTATGTGAGTATCGACTGGGAATGAGGGAATTTTAAACACTTGAGACATTACAACTGATGCTGTTTTATGACCTACTCCTGGAAGAGATTCAAGCTTCTCAAAAGAATCTGGAACCATACCATTATGTTTCTCAATCAATAGTTTGGATAAGTTATAAATGTTTTTTGATTTTTGATTAGATAGACCCAAAAATTTTATGTATTTGTAAATGCCATTAATGCCTAGCTTTATCATCTTTTCTGGATTATCTGCAACCTTAAATAAGCTTTTTGTTAATTCATTAACTTTCTTATCTGTTGATTGAGCACTTAAAACTACGGCAACTAAAAGTGTATATGCATTTGTATGATCAAGTGGTATGGGTGGCGATGGATATAGCTTTTTGAGTTCCTTGCTTATTACTTCTGCTCTTTCAGACTTTCTCATTAAATTTGATAATTAAATGGTGTATAAAATTATACAAGGAATATTTTAAGTGAATTTTTTCTGCTAACTTAATATATTTAAATAAGAAGTACTTAGTGAAAAATGATGCGTTAATAATTGATGATCTGCATCATAAATATGATAGGCGAGAATGTTCAAATTGGATATTAAACAAAATTAACCTGAAAATTGAAAATGGCGAATTGTTAGGCTTGCTCGGTCCTTCTGGTTGTGGAAAAACAACTCTTTTAAGATTAATCGCAGGTTTCGAATATCCCTCTAAAGGAAGAATTTCTCTAAATGATGAGGAAATTTCAAGTAAGAAAAAAATTCTTAGTCCTGAGAAAAGAAATATCGGTATGGTTTTTCAAGACTATGCACTTTTTCCTCATTTAACTGTTTTGGAAAATGTAATGTTTGGTTTGAAAAACAAAAAAGACAGAACTAGAGTTGATTATTTACTAAATGTTGTTGGCCTTGAAAGCTTTGTTGGTAGTTACCCACATGAATTGTCTGGAGGCCAAAAACAAAGACTTGCAATTGCGAGAGCTCTTGCTCCAGGTACAAATTTTATTTTATTAGATGAACCTTTTTGTAGTCTTGATATGCATGTCAAACTAAAATTGAGAAGTGAACTCCCTAATATTCTCAAAGGTTGTAATGCAAGCGGGTTGATGGTTACTCATGATCCGGAAGAAGCAATGTCAATTTGCGATAAAGTCGCTGTTATGAATGAGGGAAAAATACATCAAATTGACACACCAATTAACCTTCTAAATAATCCCAAGACCATATTTGTTAGTAGTTTTATTTTGGGCAATAATATTATTAATCTGAAAAAAAATGGTAATTCATATATTTCTTGTTTGGGTGAAATAAATAGTTCAGAGTATTTGAGAAATACAAGTATACAAAGTATGTCAATTTCGCCTAAATTTATTTCAATTAAGAGATCAAAGTCTGGAGATGCGGTTGTTATATCTAAAGAATTTCTTGGAGAATTTTTTATATATAAAGTAACTATTAATGGAAACATATTAAGGGTTAGAACTGATATTAATAATCTCCTTAATAATGGTGATAAATGTTCTATTTCTATTAATAAAAATAGTTATTATTTTTTATATCCTGGAGCATATAAGGAATATATATAGATTTTTTTATAGGCAGTTACACTTGCCCCCCTTCCAATTAGAGCATTTTTTCTTTTTACATTTCTTTTTTTTACTTTTATAAATTTTATTAGTTAATATCAGTTCAGAAAAACTGTACTCTAGATTCATTTATAGTATTGCGAGTGATTTTCATTATCATATTATTTAATTTAATTTAAAGGATTAATTAATTACTAATTTATACAAAATGTTGTATTATTTGTGAAGAACCTTATTTGACAATGAATGAAAATAATTTAAGAACAAAGAAATTAATTAATTTTGGTCCATCTGGAAGAGCCGTTGCTCAACCGATAGACAATAGTTTATTAGATAACCTTTTTGAACATCTAACAATGGAAAGATATGCCAATGTTCAATATTTTTCTATGTATCTATGGTTTCAAGAACGTGACTTAAA
The DNA here is from genome assembly GCA_902572675.1 of uncultured Prochlorococcus sp. Taxonomy (GTDB): domain Bacteria; phylum Cyanobacteriota; class Cyanobacteriia; order PCC-6307; family Cyanobiaceae; genus Prochlorococcus_A. The sequence continues at coordinate 12,694 of CACGGY010000017.1, forward strand.
TGGATTTGCCTCTCATTTCCTAAGTGAATCACAAGGTGAAATGGAACATGCTCAGAAATTTGCGGATTACTTAATTGCAAGAGGTCAAAGCGTAAAATTAGATGAAATTCCTGCACCCGTTCAAACATGGGATTCTATAGAGGAGCTGATTTCTTATTCTTTTAATATGGAGGCTGATTTAACTTCATCTCTTCAACAACTTTATTCCATATCAGAAAGAATATCAGATACAAGAACTAACGTATTTTTAGATCCAATTATAGAGGCTCAAACACAATCAGAAGATGAATTTGCGAACATACTAGGCAAGGTTAAGTTTGCTTCTAATCAACCTTCGGCAATCTTATTAATAGATAGTGATTTAAAGAAAAAATAAATTACTTTCAAATTTATTTTCATTCAATGTCCTTTTGGTTATTTCAAAAAGTAAATTTGAAAAGTTGATTTTCCCATTATTTTTATTTAAGAGTTCAGCTATTTTATAAATCTCCTTAACTCTTTTAAAAATATTTTTGTTTTCAGTAAATAATCTTTCCTTCAATGCTTTATTTTCGGTAGTTTTGTAGGATTGCTTGATATTTCTGAGTCTATTCGATAAAACATCAACTTCCATTAACAAGTTGTTTGTAAGTGATTGTGATTCCTTCATGTTTTTATAGCGGCGATGTTTCAATAAAAGAAGGATCAACACTGACTGTTTGGGTCCCGATAGGAGCTATTAATAACTCAGATGATCTTAATTTAGAAATTAATCTTGTTGATGTTACTCGTGTAGAACCGATTAATTCGCCAATCCTTTCATGAGTCAACCTAAAAGGTAACTCACACCATTGACCACATCTTCTACCTAGACGATTTACTAGTATTGAAAACAAGGCTTGTAATCGCTGTTCTGCATTTCCTAAGTGTCTAATCCTAAGGAGTTGCAAAGTCCATTCATTTACAGCATCGAAACCCATATTCTCATCAATATTTACATTGCTGTGAAACGACAAATCTGTTAGTGCCTCAACGCAGACACCTTCGCTACATAAAAGGTCTGTCCTTAATTGATCTCCTGATTGTAAAAATGCGAGTGTCATTCCTTCAGTTTCTTCACATGGACAATAGACTCTTGCAATTCCACTCTCGACTTCTAGGCAGGTCCCTTTTGGTCTTGATGAAGGATCTATTAATACGGATTGTCCAGTTATTATCCTTACTAATTTTGAAGGAGATTCCCCATAACTATGGAAATTCATTAACTTAACTTTGATAATGAGAATTATTATCAATTATGCACTATAAGTTTATTTATTGCAACAGATTCTCATTATCATATTGATTCTGAAGTTTTTCTTTACATAGTATTTAGCAATATAATTTAGATAGAATTGCTAAAAATTTTATTTTTAATGAGCGTAAATAGAGTTTGTTTTAATTGTGGAAGTTCTTCGTTTGTCTCAGATCGTTCTTTAGGAGGTAAGATTGTCTGCTCTAAATGTGGATCTTCTTCATTTAAAAATAAATCCTCTTCATTTTTTAAAAGCAAAAAGTTTGTATTTCTTGCTATTGCCATAGCTATTTTTATAATTGTTATTTAGATAATCTGTTTATATTCCAAAGTCCATTATTTTTAGCCACATGTACATCAATGCCATATAACTTATTAAGATTCTCACTATTTATAACCTTATTTTGATAACCATCAGCGATTATCTTGCCATCTTTTAGCATTAGCACGCGATCATATATTCCTGTAATCATAGAGATATCATGAGTAACGCAAAAAAATCTGGTATTTAATTTTGATAATTCATTAATCTTATCAACTACAAAAAACTTTGATTTATAATCTAAATTTGCAATTGGTTCATCTAGGATCAAGATATCTGGTTTTTTTATTAACGCCCTAGCGATGAGTGAAATTTTTTTTTCTCCATCTGATAAATAGGAAAAATATTTTTTAGATAAATTAGAAATATTCATTTTCTTCATTATTTTTTCAACCTTATAAGAGTCTTTTTCAGATTTATTTTGTACGTAACAATACCTTCCATATAGTCCACTTAAAATTAAATCAAAAACTTGCAGATTTGGATTTATTCTATTTTTTATATCATTATTTACGGTACTTATTCTTTTTCTTAGTTCCCATAAATTTATAAGTTCTTTGCCAAATATTTTTAATTTCGATTCATTAGATATTACAGGATATATGTTTCTATTAATTACTTCTATTAAAGATGATTTACCTGAGCCATTTGGTCCAATTAATATTACATTTTCTGTATACGCTATCTTTAAATTTAAATCTTTAATTACTCTAATGCCATTTTTAAAACAATTTATGTTTTGTGCCTCAAACCAAAAGTTATTAACCACTAGAACTTATTGCTCCAAAATATAATTAATTGAATTGAGCTTAAAATAAATATCAAAAGATAAAGCCAATTCAACCATGAAGGTCTATTTACTTTCTTCATAAATTATATTATTAACATAAAAAATATAAGCGGAGCAGCAAATCGTATAAATGTTTTTCTTATAATATTGATATTATTAATAATTTCTAATTTCTTTACCTCAGGTGGATATTTCATTATGACTTTGTCGTATACATTGAGATTTTGAGTTTTATTAATATTTCTCCAAGGTTCATCTTTATCTTCAGATTTCTTATACCATTTCCAAAAGTAATTTATTATTCTATCTTCTCCCAATAATTTTATTTCATCTTTACTTACATATCCCATATTGTGATTATATGTTTGCGTTTTTAAAATCATATAATCCTCATCAAATATCTTATAAAAAATCTTTCTTTGATTCTCTTTAAATAATAAGAGGTTGTTAAGTAGTTTATTTTGTAGAAATTTCCTATAGTGCCTAACTATTACTCTTGCTTTGTTATCTCCTAGTGGAATATGATCTAAAACTTGTAAATATCTAGCTGCAGAAGGATCGCCTTTATAAATTAATATCCGTCCAGGTGGGATGTACTTTATCCGGATAAATTCATTTTTAGGGTTGTTCTTGTAGTAATAAATACTTTCAATATATTTAGGTGTAACATTAATTTTCTGGTTGAAACTAACTAGTACATTTTTATTAACATCTTTATCAGGAATTGTATCGCCGTGAACCCAAAATAGATGAAGGATATCTAAGTGATTTTCAATTATCCTTGACCAATCACATTTAAAGTCGACTAATGCTTCTTCAAATACATAATCTTTTTCTGAAAAACCATTATCAGTTAAATCGTAGTTACTTATTGGTGAATCTTCACTAATATTGTTTAAATCTGTGTCAGATTTTTTAGAGTAATGTACAAAAATATATCCGTTCTTTTCTAGAGCTTTGTATTGAGATAAGTGAATTCTTTTGGCGTAGTTATCGTAGTTATTATCAACTATGTGACTACATGTTATTCTGTCTAGATTTTGGCAACCTCCACCAGATGAGAATTTAGCTCCATGATATGGACAGGTTATAACTCCATCTAATAGTGTTCCTCCAAAAAAAGAGGCTCCCCTATGTGGACAAATATTTTTAATACATCTAACATTTTCATTCTCATCTCTATAAAGAACAAGAGGCTCATTATAGAGTGAAAAATAATTCAGCTTATTTTTTTTTAGTTCTTTTGAAGGACAAATTGCATACCAACCAAATAAACCTATTTTTAATTCATTTTGATTTTCTCTAATATCTAACGATTCAATATTAACTACCGTTCCTTTTTTAAATGGCTTAAGAACGG
>CACGGY010000018.1 GCA_902572675.1 uncultured Prochlorococcus sp.
TGACGAAGTCGTCCTTTAAGAGTTAGATTTATATATATATTCAAAAAAATATGTTAAGTGTTGCGATATTAGCTGCAGGTAAGGGCACTAGGATGGAAAGCTCATTACCAAAAGTTTTACATAAAATTTCTGGTAAAAGTCTTTTGCAGAGAGTAATTGATTCATGCGTTGAATTAAATCCTGATCAAATTTTCGTAATTACTGGACACAAATCACAAGAAGTAAAAGAGTCAATAACAGATAAAGAAAAGATCCAATTTGTTATACAAGATCCCCAATTAGGAACTGGTCATGCTATCCAGGTACTTTGTAAAAAAGTAAAAAAAAATGAAGGGACACTTTTAGTACTTAATGGGGATGTGCCTCTCATCAAGCCTGAGACTCTAAATAAGCTTCTAAATTTACATGATGCAAAAAATGCAGATGTTTCTTTAATTACCAATAAGAAAAAAAATCCTTATGGGTATGGCAGAGTTTTTTTGAAGGGGGATTTCATCGAGAAAATTGTTGAAGAAAAAGATTGCAATGATCTAGAAAGAGAAAATCCATTAATAAATGCAGGTGTTTACTGTTTTAACTGGGGTCACTTATCAGAAATAATTAATAACCTGCAAAGTAATAATAATCAAAAAGAGATTTACTTAACAGATACAATATCTTTGCTAAAAAATTCCTTAAGCTTGGAGATAGAAGATAATGGAGAGCTTCAAGGAATTAATAACAGAATCCAACTATCAGAGTGCGAGGAAAGTATTCAGAATTCAATTAAAGAGAAGCATATGCTTAATGGTGTAACTTTTATAAATAAAGCAAGTTGTTCAATTAGTGAAGAAGCTGAAATTGGTAAGGATGTGATCATAGAGGCGAATACACATATAAGAGGAAATACGAAAATTAATAGTCATTGCATTATCGGACCAAATACTTTTATTGAGAATTCTAATGTGGGATTACATTGTGAAATCTCCAATTCCACCGTTTATGATTCGCAAATAATAGATCATATCAAGATTGGTCCCTATAGTCATATAAGACCTAATTCCAAAATATCTTCCTTTAGCAAAATAGGTAATTTTGTTGAAATCAAAAATAGCCAATTAGAGGAAGAATCTAAAGTAAACCATTTAAGTTATATTGGCGATTCTATTATTGGAAGATCTACAAATATTGGAGCAGGTACTATTACTGCTAATTTTGATGGTCAGAAAAAACATCAAACAAAAATTGGTAAAAATTCCAGTATTGGCGCAAATACAGTTTTTGTAGCGCCAATAAATCTCGGAGAATCAGTTACCACAGGAGCTGGTTCAGTAATCACAAAAGATTCCAAAGATAATTCATTAGCAATTTCAAGAACTAAACAAGTAAATATAGAAAATTGGGAAAGAAAGAAATCCTAATCTAGTTAATTAAGTCAATAATTTTTTCAAGTTGCCAACATCTGCTCCCTTTAATAAGAACAGAATCTCCTTTTTTTGTAGATTTGTTTATCTCTTGAGGTACATCTTTAATATGATTTAAAACTAAGAATTTTTTCTTATCTTTTAGATAATTGATGTAAATTTTTTCATTTTTTTTATCGCAAATAAATAAACACTTTTCTATATCTGAATTATTTATTAAGTTGAATATTTCCTTGTGATATTTTTCAGATTCTTTTCCCAACTCTTGCATACTTCCAAATATGAAAAATTTATTTCTCGGTTTTTCAAGTAGGTTTTTAATACATGCTTTTACTGACTCTGGCGAAGCATTATATGATTCATCATATATTGTTGTTTTTACTGATTTAAGAATTTTATTCCTTCCACCCAAACTTACAAAATCAAATTTATTAAAACTTGCAAAATCGACGCCTAACTCTTTAGCAACTGCATAAGCAAATAAGAAATTCGAAGCATTGTGAAATCCTTCGAATGAAATTTCAAAAGTATTTTCTTCAATTAAAATTATTTTATTTGAAGGATTATAAAATCCCAGCAAATTTTCATCTCTCTTAAAATTCTCCTTTTGATTTTGTATATTTAACAGCTCTGCTTTTATTACTCTACCTTTCCAGTATTCTTTTAAAATTTCTTCAAGAAGTTGATCATTTGCTGGGATTATTACAACTCCTTTGGGATTTAAAAATTTACAAATTTCACACTTTGCATGAGTAATATTTTTTTTCGAGCCTAACAATCCAATATGAGCTGTGCCAATGTTAGTAATAACTGCAATATCTGGTTCACTATATTTAGATAAATTCTCGATCTGCCCAAGACCTCTCATCCCCATCTCAAGAACTAGAACTTTATCTTCTATATCTGTAGCAAGAATAGTAAGCCCAACTCCAATCTCATTATTGAAATTTGCATGAGATAATTTAATTCTTCCAAGTTTATTTAAAACTCCACCAATCATTTCTTTTGTTGTTGTTTTACCCACTGATCCAGTTATTGCAACAATGGGAATATTTAATTTTTTTCTTTTCAGCAATACTAATTTTTGAAATGCCTCTTTCGTATCATTTACAACCCAATAAGGAAAATTATTAGGAAGTGATCTCTGCATCCCTTTTTTAATTACTACAGATTTAACTCCTTTATTTAAAACTTCTGGAAGAAAACTATGTCCATCAAAATTTTTACCCTTGATAGCTATAAAAAGATCATGTTTTAATAAAGTTCTACTATCAATACTTATATTCTTAAAATTCAAAAAATCTCTTTTCCCCTCGCTCAGATTTCTAATATCCCCCAAAACATCGTTTAATTCTGATAAAGAGAATTCCATTAAAAATTTAAGTCATACTTTTTTTTAAAGATGGATCAGCTGATTGTCCGTAAGAAAATTTTTCAACTTCAGCAAAATCTGGCGATGGTTCTTTTATTCCGCAAACATCCTTATACATAACTTCGTATTCAAGAGCTGATCTTTGCCAACTAAACTCTTGGCTCATGGCTCTTTTTTGCAGTAATTGCCAGCTATCTTTATGCCTAAAGGCTTCCCATGACCTTACTAAAGAAGTATAGAAATCTATGGGTTCAAAGCGATCAAAGCAAAATCCCGTACCATTATTATTTTCAGGGTCATGAGGTAAAACTGTATCAACTAAACCTCCAACTCGCCTAACTATAGGAATAGAGCCATATCTCATAGCGAGGAGTTGACTAATACCACAAGGTTCAAATCTACTTGGCATTAGAAATGCATCTGAGCCACCATAGATAAGCCTTGATAAAGAATCATCATAAGTAAGAAATACTGAGAATCTTCCTGGATAATCTAATGCCAGTTGCCATAATCCAGACTCTAAATATCTATCTCCAGTCCCTAATACAGCAATTTGAGAATCTGTATAGGCTAATAGTCTTCTTGAAACTTGTAAAAGCAAGTCAACTCCTTTCTGATCAACTAACCTACTGACCATACCTAAAAGATATTTTTTAGAATTAACTTCAAGGCCCATTTCTCTCTGCAGGATTTTTTTATTTTCTAGTCTATTTTCTAAATTCTTAATACTGAATTTTGCAGGTAAAACTGGATCTTTGGCTGGATTCCATTCATCAAGATCTATGCCATTAAGAATTCCCCTTAATTTACCTGAAATGTAGTTAAGTAATCCTTCAAGACTTTCCCCGTATTCATGGGTTTTAATTTCATCTGCATAAGTCGGAGAAACAGCATTGACCCTATCTGCGTACAACATTGCCGCAGCCATTGTGTGGTCTCCATGCATATACCAAGGACACCAAGTCATTTTTTCAAGTTTCCACCTCCAAGGACCTTGGTATTTTAAATTATGAATTGTGAATACAGTACTAATTTCGGGGTCCTGATGCATCCACACAGGAATCATTCCAGTGTGCCAATCATGGCAATGAAGAACTTGAGGTTTCCAACAATTCCAGGCAAATTCAGCAGTTGCACTAGCAAAAAATGTAAAGCGCCAGTCCTCATTTTCGCCTCCGTATATTTGGTCAGAGTCAAATGTTGGATGACCCACAAGGTAAATCACATAATTATGAATTGGATGTTTTGCTTCATATACGGCGAAATCAGTGCCCATTGTATTTGCTCTAAATACTGGTTCATTTGATACCTCTAAAAGACTCCACAACTTTCCATACCCTGGAATTATTACCCTTACATCGTGACCAAGTTTTATCAAAGATGGAGGTAACGAACCAACCACATCTCCCATACCTCCAACTTTGATCATTGGAGCACATTCAGCAGCGGCAAGAAGAATTCTCATTGATAATTATTTAAAAAAGTTCTTTTGAAAAATAAACTAGGGTGTCCACTTATAGTCAGAAAAGTCTGGTGGACGCTTTTCAAGAAAGGCATCTCTACCTTCTTGAGCTTCTTCAGTCGAATAGAATAATTGAGTTGCGTATCCAGATAATTCTTGAATACCTGCAATCCCATCATTCTCCGCATTGAATGAAGCTTTAAGAATACGAATAGCAGTTGGACTATTTCGTAAAATCTCTCTTGCCCAGATTACACCCTCAGCTTCTAATTCTTCAATCTTTGTAATTGCATTTATCAAGCCCATCTTAAGAGCTTCTTTAGAATTATATTTTCTACATAAAAACCAAATTTCTTTTGCTTTTCTTTGTCCAACAAGTCTTGCCAAATAACTAGATCCAAAACCCGCATCAAAACTACCAACTCTTGGACCTGTTTGACCAAATATTGCATTTTCAGAGGCGATGCTTAGATCACAAATTAAATGAAGTACTTGTCCTCCCCCAATTGCAAAACCAGGAACTAAGGCAATAACCACTTTAGGCAAACTTCTTATTAATCTTTGTAGTTCAAGTACATTTAATCTCTGCCTCCCTTCATCATTTTGATATCCATTTTCACCCCTCACACTCTGATCACCTCCAGAGCAAAAAGAATAAATACCTTTCTTGTCAGGTCCCGCACCTGTAAAGAGAACTACGCCAATAGTTTCATCATTTCTTACGATATCAAATGCGTTAATTAGTTCATCTACAGTTTGTGGCCTAAATGCATTTCTTTTTTCAGGCCGATTAATTGCAATTCTCGCAATTCCCTCATCTGATGTGTGAAACAATATATCCTCATAAGATTTGCATTCTGACCAATTTAAAGTTGTTTTACCAGGTAATACTTTCATGAAACCTAATTATTCAAAGATAGAAAATGATAAATTTAAATGCCAATTATTTTTTCTAGCAGGGCATTTTTTTCACAAATTTCATTTTCTGGATCAATATCAACTTTAATTATTACAGATTTCTGGATAGAAATGCTCCAATCGAATGCCTCTCGTAATTTTTTAAAATTTGCCACACTTTTAAAGTTTACTCGATAGCCCTCTGCGAGTTTTGGCCAGTTTATTTCTTTTGGCATAAGAAAAAGCTTTTTTAATTCATCTTCTTTTAAATTTTCTTTATAAATACGATTAAATATATTTCCGCCATTATTATCTATCAGAAGAATTGTTAAATTCATATCGATTGAATTTTCAATCAGCCAACCGTTTATATCATGAATAAAAGCCAAATCTCCAGTCACAAGAAGTAGAGGTTTTTTAATTCTAGAAATACCTAATGCAAGAGATAAAGTACCATCTATACCAGAAGCTCCCCTAAAGCTGAAACAATTTCTTGTTAAAGTGCCGTTCTCAGAAAATGTAAGCCAATCTCTAATCGGGCTACTCGCGGATAGCATTATAGGATTTTCAGCTGGCCAAAGTTTTGGGACAAGATTTGCAATCATATACTCAGTCATTTGATTATCTTGTTCAATTTTCACTTTTAATATTTCTTTAATCTTCTCGCCTTCGTCTATCAGTTCTAGAGCCATCGGAGTAAGAGACTTTTTGTTTTTCTCGTCAATTGATAATTTGTCTAACAATAGAGTAGTAAAATTTGATAGCCCAAAATCATATTCAAATGATTTTTTTATAGGGTCTAATTTTCTATAGTTTTTTTCTTTTATAAGAATTTGTATCCCTTCGAAGTTTATTAAAAACTTCTCCAAATCAATTGAGGATGACATGGGACCAAGCCTCAAAAGTTGATGACAATTTATTGAATTTTTATTTTTCCTTAGGACTAATTCCCAATTCACAACTAATCCTCTTAATTCAGAATAAACTCCTGAAACAGGATCCGCAAATACTGGCCAACCAGTAATATCCTGTAATCGTTCTAAAGATTTATTGAAAGAAGTTAAATCATTTATGGAACCTTGATAGGGACCTACCAAAATAATACCTGATTTTTCTAAATTTAAATTTTTTGAAATTTCTAAGAATTTTTTTTTATCAGACTTTATTTCAACTTCTTGAAAAATATATTTTTTCTTTAAATAAATTCTCTCAAAAACCTCTAAAACATTTTTTTTATTCAAAAATGAAATACCTAAAGGCTTATCTATAGGAATATTTAAATGAATAGGACCAGGGAAGGTTGATATTTGTTTCTCAGTAATTCGAACTAAATTCAAGATTTCATTTTCTTGTGTTTCATGAAGTCCATTTAGATTAGTACCTAAGACCCTCCTGCAGACTGAACTCAAAAAATCTTCTTGATTTACTGTTTGATTAGCGCCACAATCTTTTAATCTTAAAGGTCTATCAGCAGTAAGAAATATAATACCTTTACAAGATCGGTCTGCCTCAACTGCTGCTGGCAATAAGTTACTTACGGCAGTCCCAGAAGTGGTAATAACTAAAGAAAGATTACCTGATGCAGCAGAAATCCCAAGAGCGTGAAATCCCGCAGATCTCTCATCTATTGAATTAAAAATATTTACCAGCCCAAATTTATTTAATTCTCCAGCAGCTATTGCTAAAGGTGCTGATCTACTACCAGGACATATTATTAAATTTTGAACTCCTATTTTTATAAGAAGATTCAAAAGTTGTAAACTTCTAAGAAAATTTTTGCATTCAATAGATGATGTCATAATTTATATAAATGCTTTGGGATTTTCCTTATAACTGAATTAAATAAAACATGTCTACAACTCAAGAAAAAAGAAATTTAATATTAAAGGATTTAAAAAATCTTTTAATCTGGATATCTATAGCTTTAATTATACGATGGCAGGTTATAGAGCCAAGATGGATCCCATCTGGTTCAATGCTTCCAACCCTTCAAATACAAGATAAAATTCTTGTTGAAAAAGTAACCCCCAAAATCATAACCAAATCAAATCTTTCAACATTAAAAAATAAAATAGTTGTTTTTAACGCTCCGGAGCAATTAATTAATGCAGGTTATGGAGCAGATACTGCACTAATAAAAAGAGTAATTGGAATACCTGGAGACAAAGTAGAAGTAAGAGACGGTAACCTTTACTTAAATGATATCGCTCAAAAGAATTACGTTTTTGACAAAAATATTAATTATTCTATAGGACCTTTTATTGTCCCAGAAGAGTCATTATGGGTGATGGGCGATAATAGAAATAACAGTATGGACTCACATATTTGGGGATTTTTACCTTATGAAAAGGTTATTGGTAAAGCTATTTTTAGATATTGGCCGTTTAATAAAATTGGACCTATTCGGTTCCCTGCCCTTAATAATTTAAATTAATGGGTACGTGATGATGTAGGGTTTTTATATCTTGAAGCTGTAGAAATGTTTAATCCAGAATTTCTTGCTACTGAAAATAATGATCCAAATGATGAGAATGATTTAATCCAATATTTACAAAAACAATCTCCAGAAGTTTTGCAAAGAGTAGCAAAATCAGCTAGTGAAGATATTCAAGAGATTATTAGACATAATGTTCAAGGTCTTCTTGGAATGCTTCCTTCAGATCAATTTGATGTAAAAATAACATCTTCAAAAGACAACATTGCTAATTTATTATCTTCTGCAATGATGACAGGATATTTCTTAAGACAAATGGAGCAAAGAAAAGAGTTAGAACAAACTCTTAAAAATGATGAAAACATGTTTATAGAAGAATAATAGTTTTAAAGATTTACTTCTTCAGGAATTATTCCTAGTTCAAACAACTTATTATATAAACCTATCAAAAATTTATTATCCTCAGGAAGTTTGTCCCACTTTTGGGAATTAATTTCATTAATTAACTTTTGACAATCTTCTATTGTAAATTTTATAGGCGCCGTATAATGAGCTGGAATTAAATATTCTATATCTTCAAGAGACTTTATATTTTCTAACCAATTAAGTAAAACTTCTTTTGAGCGCGGAAAAATTAATTTTTGTAAAACTGGTGCAATTTGAATCTTAGGAGTATCTTTACCCATTATTTCAACGAGAGAGGATTCCCAATCTTCGTCCCATGAAAAGGGATAAATGCCGAAATGAGATCTCCAATTTCTAAGATCTTTTTTGAATGAATACTTAAATATTTTTTTTAAAGTTGGAATATTTAATTTACCTGGTTTCAAAAAAGATGAAAATAAGACTAACCTTTTCCATCCTTTTTTTCTTTGTTCTATGGAGTCAATCAAAGGTTCATCTCCTCTCTCTCTAGAATGAAACAGAAGTGGAGTTGGATCAAAATTAAATATCTCAGGTGGCGTGGAGTCTATTCCAACTATTGCGTCTGTTACGTGAAGGGTTTTCGTAGGATAATGGAAACAGCTTATCTCCTGATATCTTCCAAGGCCTAAATTCAGTGGACCTAGTGAAGACCATTTAAAGGAGTTTGTATGTGGAGTACCTTCCTCAAAGAGTATTCTTGATCTTTTTGATGGAATTCCTAAAAAATCTAGTGGTAGATTTATGGGGAAACTCCACTGTCCAGGACAAAGCCAAATTTCTGCATCTCTAAAAATTCTTGAAAGAGCTGGCAGTCCGATTTTATGTTCTAGTCCAGAGGCACTCGGTAGAATTATTGTTTTTACGTTGCCGTGTATCGTAATTAACTTTTCTAACTCATTTATTAATTCTTTTGTCGGTGGCAGTGGATTTATTAGCATCAATCCATTGTCAACCTTTATTACCGTCATTCTTATTGGAACCGCAACATAATATAGTCCCTGTATTTGTTCCAAAGACCATATTTGATCAGGAATTAATTCTCTTAAAATTGTTTTCTTTTTTCCATAAGGATATAAGGGGAATAATGGCCACCAATTCCACTTTTTATTTAAAGTTTCTTCCTCCACTATCATTTATACCCAGCAAATAATTTCTTTAACTTAAATATTCCATATCTTGGAGCGAATAAGAAAGCAAATAAAAATATAAAAGTTTGTGCCAAGACAATTGATCCACCTGTTTCAAGATCAAACCAAAAACTAACATAAATTCCTATCAGGCTTGAGATAATTGCACTTAATACTGAAATTACTGTCATATTATCAAACTTATCCGTAAGTAAATATGCTGTAGCCCCTGGTGTAATCAACATTGCAACTACCAAAATAATTCCAACAGACTGCAAGCCCACAACAGCTGCCAAAGATAAGCATGTGAGGAGTAAATAATGAAGAAAAAAAACATTAATCCCAACTGTTTTTGCATGCCTAGGATCAAAACAATAAAGCATTAAATCTTTTCTAAAAATTGATAAAAGGATTACTACCAATAAAGAGATAAATATAGTTTGTTTTACATCTGAAAGTGAAATTCCTAATGGACTACCAAAAAGAATAGAGTGCAGATCAATATTACTTTTAATCTTAGAGACCAATACGATTCCAAGAGCGAAAAATCCAGTAAATACCAACCCAATAACAGTATCTTCCTTAACTCTAGATTTCTGCTTAATAAACCCTATTAATGCTACAGAACCAACTCCGAAAAAAAATGCCCCTAATGAGAAAGGAAGACCTAATGCATAAGCAACCACAACTCCAGGCATTACCGAATGTGACACTGCATCTCCCATTAAAGCCCATCCTTTAAGAGTCAAATAACTTGAGAGAAAACCACAAACAGCTGCAACTAATGAACTCATAAGAAGTGCTTTTCTCATAAAGTCATAAGTTAAAGGATCTGTTATGAATGAATCTAAAGTTAAAAAAGAACAGAGCTCCATATGATTTAAGATTTAGGATTCAGGTCCGAACAAGAAATCAGGTGAGATCCCTCCAAAAGTGGTTGTAATATTTTCAGGGGTAAAGACTTCAGAGGTCTCGCCATAAGCTACAACAGTTTTATTTATTAATAGAACCAAATCACAAAATTCACGGACATGGATCATATCATGGGTTGATAATAATATAGTTTTCCCCTCATTTTTAAATTGAATAAATAATTCCGAGATAAGTTTCTCAGTTCTTATATCAACACCTGAAAAAGGTTCATCAAGAAGTAATATTGACGCTCTTTGCGCAATTGCTCTAGCTAAAAAGGTTCGTTTTCTCTGGCCTCCTGATAAGTTTCCAATAGGTGTAGATAAATGATCAGTAAGATCAACTCTCTCAATAGCATCTTTTACCGCCTGAACATCAGACTCTCTAGGACACCTAAAAATATTCATCGAACCATATCTCCCCATCATAACTACATCCCAAACACTTATTGGAAATTGACTATCAATTCCCTCGTTCTGCGGAACATAAGCAATTGTCTGATCTTTTTGAGCAGATCTTACAGACTCTCCATTTATTCTAATTTTTCCCTTTGAAATATTTACAAAGCCTGTTAGAGCATTAAAAAAAGTTGTTTTACCAGCCCCGTTCATCCCTACTAATCCACAAATCTGGCCAGGTTTCAACCTTAAATTGGCGTCATACAAAGCCACCTTACCGTTGTAATCTACGCAAATATTCTCTGCATCAATCCTAAAGTTTTGATAATTGATTGATTCCATAATTCAAAAAAGCCCTTTTTTAATTAATTCCAAATTATGCTCAAGCATTTTTATATAGGAACTAGCAGGTCCACTATCATCAGATAATGAATCAACAAAAAGATTTCCTCCAAAATTAGCCCCAGTTTCGTTCGCAACAACCATTTGAGATTCATTACTTACGGTACTTTCGCAAAATACGGAAGGGACATTTTTTTCTTTAATTAGTGAGATTGTTTTTGTCATTCTTTTGGGAGTAATTTGACTCTCAGCATTAACTGGCCACAAATAAACTTCCTCTAATCCATAATCATTCGTTAAATATGAAAAAGCTCCCTCACAACTTACTAGATACCTCCTGTCTTTATTTAAGTTATTAATAAAAAGTGAGAATTCTTTATCTAATTTAGATAGTTTATCTTTATAAATTTTTCCATTTTCTTCAAACAATGTTCTTTTTGATGGCCTCAATTCTGATAAAGAATCCACCAGAATATCTACGTATTGGATCCCTCTTTTTGGAGAGATCCAGGCATGAGGATTGGGTTTTCCTTTATAGAAATCTTCACTGATATAAATAGGATCTAAATCATCCGAGACAGTAATCCTTTTAACTTTTAAATTAGAAACAAATTTTTCAGCCCATAATTCAAAGCCAAATCCATTATCAATAAAAACAAACGAATTAGAGGCATCTACCAAATCGCTTGGAGTTGGTTGGTAACCATGAACTTCTACTCCAGGTTTCGTTATTGATCTAACAATAAAATCATCTTTAGCAACATTGCTAATTATGTCTGCCAAAACAGTGAAACTTGCCAGTATTACTTCTTTACTTTCATTTTTATTTGATATTTTCTTACATGAGAGTGAAGTAAGAGAAAGAAGAAGTAACAAACTTAAAAAAAGAATATTTTTTCTCATATTTAATTTTCATCCTTTGATTATGAACTAAAAGATAGTTTCATAAGTGGTCTTCTAAGATCAGAAATAAATCCTTGCCAATTTATTTTTTCTTTTTCAAACGCTTTTTCAACAATTTTCTCAGAATTTTTCTTTATAAAATCTAAATCAGGTTCTTCTACTCCTTTTGTTATTGCCATAAAATCAGCCAAAGAACTTGATACTACTCTTGTTAAATATGCAGCACTAACAGCCTGAAATGTTCCACAAACAAGCCAATTTGGTCCATGTAATTTTGTTATACCAATAAGAGTCTGTCCACTCCATTCAATAACTCCTTGAGCTATTGCAGTCTTTAAAATCTCTTTAGATACTTTATCTAAAATTTCAGGAGACCAATTACATCCCCATATAGACTTAATTTCTTTAATCATTAATGAATTTAGAACTGTCATTGCCATAACATCAATTGATGGAATAGGAGATAAGAAAACAGTTGTCGCGACAAGAATTTGATTTTTTCTTTGTATACCTTTTAATTGCATTCTTCTTATCCCTTCAATTTCAGATTGCCAGGCGATATGAAGTTCTTTCAATAGCCTTTTTTTTGTATTTTCAATATTTTTAGATGAACTTAGGAAAAACTTCCTTAACGAAAAAGGTATATTTGTTATTTCATTCTTATTAACATCAAAAATAATAATTTTATTTATAAAGTCAATTGAAATTTGAGACTTTAGGTCCTCTATTTGATTTTTGGCTTCTATTTCGTTGGAAGTTAAAGCCACCAACCAGATTGGCATATTTTTAGGAAACTTTTCCAGCCACAAAAAATCATTTGCCGACAAAGGCAAGTTTATAAAATACAAGATTGCATCACTCTTCAAAGCTTCTTCTGGAATAACTTGAGAAGAATTGTATTTGGGCAGTTTTTCATATAAATCAAAGTCAAACTTATCTGCTTTAAAATGGCTTTTCAAAACAGACTGGCAACTCTGATAATCTTTTTGTCCAATGCAACTTATTTTTTCTTTTTCACATCTATTTAAAATCGATTCAAGTATTTTTTGTCTTTTTGAATTCTGTCTTTCTAATTCATTTGTTGCTTCAAGTTCTTCAAAAAAATTTAAATCTTCATTACATAGATTTATCCAACCATCTAAATTATTTGGCTCATTAAATTTTGGCTTTTCATTCTTCAAGTAAAAATATCCCCCCAAACACAACGCAAAAAATCCTATTGAGCCTCCTGCAAAATGAATTAAGTCACTGACAAACCATTCCCCAAAACCTAACAATAATAAAATTATAATAAGATTTTTTTTCGGGAACCTTACGAAATCCTTTAAAAGGTTGTCTTTACTAATATCAAACACAATACTTTATTTCTCTAATTTTATTTTAATGCAAGTTGTGAATGAGAAAAGCGAAATTACAGAAGTCGTTAATCAAAAGATAAAAATTTAAGGCTTTTAAAAAGATTTATTGCATAACAAGATGCTAAATTAATAAACTATTTAAATAACTTAAGAAACATCAAGATGTCTAATTCAAATTTCAGCAATAATCCTGGACAAGAAAATTACAGAAGTCGTTCTAATTATGAAAGATCTAATTCAAGAGATAGATCTGGCGGCAGAAGAGATGGAGGAGGGTTCCGCATAAGATTGAGTGATAACGAAATGAAAGCTGTTAAATCAATACAAGAGACCTTTCAATTAAGGTCTACCGTTGCAGTTCTGGGTTTCTCTGTTAGGACTCTTAGCGAAATGATCAAAGACGAAAAATTGATTGCGTCAATCACAGAATATGCAAAAAATAATAAAAACTCTTCTCCGAATAGACAATCACAAAATCCTTATGAAGAAAAGACAAAAACAGCTCCCGACCCCTTCGCAAGACCTGTAAAAAATACATCAATTGAAGAGAACCAATCTAGCGAAGTAGAAGAGGATGACAAATAAAAAAAGAATTCTTTCGGGAGTTCAACCAACTGGTGATTTACATATTGGTAATTGGCTTGGGGCCATAAATAATTGGGTTACCCTTCAAGATAAATACGAAACATTTCTTTGTGTAGTTGATTTGCACGCAATCACTGCTTCATATGATCCCAAAGAATTATCTAAGAATACTATTTCTACTGCGGCTTTGTATGTCGCTTGTGGGATAGATCCCAAAATATGCTCAATTTTTGTCCAAAGTCAGATTTCTGCACATTCAGAACTTTGTTGGATATTAAATTGCATGACCCCAATAAATTGGATGGAAAGAATGATTCAATTTAAAGAAAAATCAATACAACAGGGAAATAATGTATCCATTGGATTATTTGACTATCCAATCCTAATGGCTGCAGACATTCTTCTATATGACGCTGACTTTGTACCAGTAGGTGAGGATCAAAAACAACATCTTGAACTTGCCAGAGATATTGCACAACAGAGAATTAATGCCAGATTTAGTAAGGATAAAAATATTTTAAAAATCCCTCAACCAATAATCATGAAGAATGGATCAAAAATAATGAGTTTAATTGATGGTTCAAAAAAGATGAGCAAAAGTGATCCTAATGAGGGCAGTCGTATTAACTTATTAGATGCTCCTGAAATAATTACAAAAAAAATAAAAAGAGCAAAAAGTGATAGTTCTATTGGAATTGAATTTAACAACCCTGAGAGACCAGAATCTAAAAATCTTTTGATGATTTATTCAATATTATCTGGCAAAGAAATTTCTCAATGTGAAAATGATTTATCAGATACTGGATGGGGAACATTTAAAAAATTAATTACAGAACAACTTATTGAATCACTAGAACCTATTCAGAAAAAATATAAATTATTAATTAGTGATCCCTATCAATTAAATAAAATCCTTGATGAAGGGAAGGAAAAAGCTGAAGATTTGGCAAACCAGACTTTAAAAAGAGTTAAATCAAAATTGGGGTTCTTTGAAATGGAGAAATAAATCATGCCAATAATTACCTTACCTGATGGTTCAAAAAAGGTTTTCGAAAACTCTGTAACTATTCTAGAAATTGCACAGAGTATAGGCGCTGGATTAACTAAAGCAACAATTGCCGGGAAAGTAAATGGTGTTCTTCTTGATGCAACTATTCCTATAGATGAAGATTCTAAAGTTGTAATCATCACATCAAAAGATAAAGAAGGAATTGAAATAATAAGACATTCTTTTGCTCACCTTATAGGTCATGCAGTTAAACAAATTTACTCTGATATTAAAATGGCGATTGGGCCTGTAATTGAAGATGGTTTTTATTACGATATTTTTTCTGAATACAGATTTACTCCTGAAGATTTAATAAAAATCGAAAATAGAATCAATAAATTAATAAAAACAAACTATGACGTTGAAATTTTACAAGTTTCTAAAGAAGAGGCAATTAAAATATTTAAAGAAAGAAATGAGACTTTTAAACTACGAATTATTGAAGATATTCCTGAAGAAAGTCTCATTAATTTATACAAGCACGAAGAATATATAGACATGTGTAGAGGTCCCCACGTACCCAATACTAGACATTTGAGACATTTTAAATTACTTAAATTATCAGGTTCATATTGGAGAGGTAATAGTGAGAATGAATCATTACAGAGAATATATGGAACTGCATGGGCAAAAGAAAAAGAACTCAATGACTACTTAACAAGACTTGAAGAAGCTGAAAAAAGGGATCATAGAAAACTTGGCAAAAAACATTCACTATTTCATATTCAAGAAGAATCTCCAGGAATGATTTTTTGGCATCCAAATGGATGGACAATCTACCAGGTACTGGAAAAGTACATAAGACAAATACTCAAAAAAAATGATTATTTAGAAATAAAAACCCCACAAGCTGTTGATAAATCCCTTTGGGAAAAATCTGGTCATTGGGAAAAATTTAGAGACGATATGTTCACTACCGCATCAGAAAATCGAACTTATGCAATTAAACCAATGAATTGTCCATGCCATATTCAAGTATTCAATCAAGGTTTAAAAAGTTATAAGGATTTACCTATTCGTCTTGCTGAATTTGGTTCTTGTCATAGAAATGAGCCATCTGGTGCACTACACGGATTGATGAGAGTAAGAAACTTTACTCAAGATGATGCACACATTTTCTGCACAGAAGAGCAAATCCAAGAAGAGGTATCTACTTTTATCGATCTTGTTTTCGAGGTTTATAAAACTTTTGGTTTTGATGAAATCATTATCAAATTATCAACTCGTCCTGATCAAAGGGTAGGTAGTGAAGAGATTTGGAATAAATCAGAAGAGGCTCTTACCAAAGCTCTTGATAATAAGAATCTAAAATGGGAACTCCAACCAGGGGAGGGGGCTTTTTATGGTCCAAAAATAGAGTTCTCGTTAAAAGATTGTCTTAATAGAGTTTGGCAATGCGGAACTATTCAAGTTGATTTCTCAATGCCTATTAGATTGAATGCAACTTATGTAGATATTGAT
>CACGGY010000019.1 GCA_902572675.1 uncultured Prochlorococcus sp.
GGTTTTTCATTTAATTCATACGAGCAATTATCAAAATTACTTTCTGAATCTAGATACCAATTATTCGCAAATTTTTTACAATCCTCTAACTCATCAATTACAAGAATTGTTTCCTTATTTATAAAATCTATTATATTTGAGGGCTCTTTTTCAATTATTCCTAAATAACGATCAAGATTATTTTTATTTATATCTTCTGAATTAAAAATACTGTTCTTAGATAAATTATTTAATTTATTTTTTATTGTTAAATCTAATCCAGCCTGTATTATTTCAATCTTATCAATACTTTCTAATGTTTTTTGTGTATATGGATCATATTCTCTTATTTTCTCAATTACATTATCAAAAAATTCTAATCTTATAGGAAACTCATTATTGACAGGATAAATATCTATTATTTCACCTCTCCTACTCCATAATCCTTCTATAGAAGTTACATTTTCCTTCTTATAACCTAGCAACGTAAGTTTATTTGCTAATTCTTGAATCTCAATTTGTACCCCTTTTTGCAAATCTAACTTGTTTTCAATAAATAAGTTTTTATTTATTAAATGAGGTTGTAGTGATCTCTCTGTTGATATAATAATATTAATTTCCTCTTTCTCTTTTTTTATTAATTTGGATAAAACAGTAAGCTGACTAAATTCAATCTCTTTGGATTTATTAATTGATGCGTATGGTAGATGTTCTGTTGGAGGATAATATAAAACTGCTTTATCATTTATACTTTCAAAATAACCAATCCATTTGTAGGCAATTTCTATATTGGGACAAATTAATAATATATTTTTCCCCTCTTTTTTTGCGATACTATCTAAGATTATTGATTTAGCATATCTACTTGAACCAACAATATTTAATTCATTATTTTTTGAAATTTTTTTTATTAATTCAGATGTAATTTGTGAGTTAGAAATATAATTAACTAAAGTATTTAAACTCATTTATAGTTATCAATCTTGATTACAAATAACCGATCCATTATATTAGATTTTACACTGATTGTGAATAATATTTGATGGATTCAGCCGCAATAAATTCTTTTATACCCACACTAGATCAGGTAGACAGTTGGTACGAAATCTTTACACTTTTACCAATATTAATTGCTCTAGAATTATTATTGTCGGCTGATAACGCTGTTGCACTAGCTTCTCTTACTAAATCCCTCGACAGTTCAGAATTAAGGTCAAGAGCCTTAAATATTGGTATAACAATATCTTTATTATTTAGAATTATTCTCATCATATTATCTAATGTTCTTCTCAAGTATGTTCTTATTAGGGTTTTTGCTGGTTTTTATTTAATATACTTATTCTTCTCTAATGTATTTTTTAATTCAGATATAGAAAACGCTGCAAATGGTACAGATAATAAAAATAATAATTTTAGGTTCTTAAGAGTTGTAGCACTTCTTTCAATTACTGATTTTGCATTTTCCATAGACAGTATTACTACTGCTGTAGCTATCAGCGATCAATACATATTAATTATATTTGGAGCAGTAATTGGTGTTTTAGCCTTAAGATTTACATCGGGGATTTTTCTAAATCTTCTCGAAATATTCTCTAGATTAGAAAAAGCCGGTTACATAGCAATTTTGATTGTTGGGATTAAGCTTTTACTAAATACTTTAATTAAAGAGTCTATTCTTCCAGACTATTATTTTTATATTTTGATTCTTTTTGCTTTTATTTGGGGATTCTCTAAAGAAGTATCTAAAACTTAATATCAGAAATATTCTCCTATTTTTGGGTTTAACTGTTGTATCAATTGATTTTTGCTAGATATGTTTTTGCCTTCAAGTTTTGCTTCTAACAAAATAATCGGATCAGTTTTAGTTGAAATTATTATTCCTTCATTTTCTATTACAGCAAGAATAATACCTGGTCTTGGATAATTGCTCATCAAAAGGTATTTTTCATTATTAATTTCATCACTACTCAAAATTTTGATTTTAAGTATTTTTAGGTTCTTACCTCTAAAAGTTGTATTTGCTCTTGGGTATAATCCTTTTATTTTTTGAGAAATTTCAATTGCTTCATTTTCCCAATCAACTCTAAAGTCTAATTTTTCAATCATTCTTGCGTAAGTAATTTCTCTTCCAAGGGAATTTTGTTTTGTTAATTGAGAATTAGTATTTTTAAGAATATTTTCTTCGAGTAGTGAAGTGGCATTTAAAAATAATTTTGCAGATAAAATACTAAGTTTTTCCGATAGTGTATTTAAATTATCGTCATTACCAATTTTAATTTTTTCTTCCAATAATAAGTCGCCAGTATCTAGTCCCTCATTCATTTTCATAATACCTACACCAGTAAATTCATCGCCTTTTATTAGTGACCATTGGATTGGGGCTGCACCACGCCATCTTGGAAGTAATGAAGCATGCGCGTTCCAACATCCAAATTTTGGGATTTCCAATATCTCTTTTGGTAATATTTTCCCGTAAGCTATAACAATAAATAGATCACAAGATAGTGATTTAAGTTCATTTATAAAATTTATATTGTCCCTGATTTTTGCTGGAGTATAAATTTTTATAGATTTTTGCTCGGCAAAGCTTTTAACAGGTGAGGATATTAATTTATTTCCCCTAGATCTTTTCTTATCAGGTTGGCTAACTACTCCAATTACCTCATGCTTAGATTTAATAAAAATATCAAGGCTCGCAATGGAATATTCAGGAGTCCCCCAGAATATAATTCTCACGCGTCACCAGTTATTGATAATTCATCTACCCATATATGTGGAGAAATTCCACTTGTTGTTACTTCTTGGTTTGATTCAATATTTACTATATTCTTCAAAAGATATTTGATATCCCCCGCTACGGTTGCAGATTCTATTGAGATTTTTTTACCGTTTTTATAGAGCCATCCATCAAATGGAAGAGAGAATGAACCCTGACTTGCTCTGACACCTGCATGGATTGCATTTAATTCTTCAATATAAACAAATTCTCCCTCATAAGTAGAGTGATCTAATGAAGTTTTTAGATCTGAGTTTTCCTCTGATTTCTCAACTACTATCCAATCAGGAGATACTGAGACTTTTGATCCTAGTCCAGCGTGGCCTGTGGGCATTGTTTTAAAAATTCTTGCAGTTGATTCAGAATGTATAAAATTTTCAAGTCTACCTTTGTTAATTAAACATAGTCTTTTGGTAGGAGTTCCCTCTCCATCAAATGGTGATGAAGAAATATTCTTTTCATGAAGACCATCATCATAAATATTAAGTGCTTCTGTAGATAGTTTCTCTCCAATAGAATTTTTATTAGATAAACTAACTCCATCTAAAATGCTTCTAGCATTAAACATTGAACTAAAGGCATTAATGATCGTTAAAAAAGACTCAGGGGAAAAACATATTAAATATTTATGAGTTTTAATAGATGAATAATTTAAATGAGAAATTGTTTTATTAGAAGCGTCTTTAATACACGACTCTATATCTATATCTTCAACTCCATATCCAAGTTTTATAGAACCTGAGCTACGAGGTTTCTTGTTTTTCTCTTCTGCTCTGGCATATAGATAAAGTGCAGCTTGACTTTTGGTATAACTCCGAAAGGCACCATCACTGTTTGCATAAACTCTCTCATAAAAACTCTCAGATAGACCATTATACGGAACAGATTTTATGGATTCATGGCTTTCTAATAGTTTTACTTCAGCTTCTCTTAAAAGAGTAAGTAATTTTTTTATTCCAACAGGATTTCTTTTTTTTGAGTCCTTAACTTCAATAGGATCCTTGGCTAGTGGTGAGAATTCTGTTCTTTCATTCTTGTTGCCAAAATCAGATGCAATATTTGCTTGATTTAGAGCTTTTTTAATACCAGACTCACTTATATCACTGGTTGTTGTAATACCAACTAAATTAGATTCGTTCCAAACTCTTATAGTTAAAATTTGCTTTTGTGATGCCTTAAGTTGTTTAGCCTCACCTTTATCTACTTGCACAGAATAATCATTAGAAAAGCTTGCACCATAATCCCATTTCTTTAAATTTAGGGAATCTGCAGCTTCAGAGATTTGAGTTGTTATTTCTTTTGAATTCATATCTTATCTTCCGCCAACAGTGATTGAATCAACCTTAATATGAGGTTGTCCTACAGTTACGTTGACACTTCCACTGATGGATCCACAGAATCCAGGAGCTAATTCGAGGTCATTTCCGCACATTGATATTTTTGGCATAACTTCTTTAGCCTCACCAATCAAAGTTGCTCCCTTTACTGGATTAGTTAATTTTCCATTTTTAATAAGATATCCTTCTTCTACTGCAAAATTAAATTGTCCTGTAGCACCTACACTGCCACCACCCATTGATTTGCAGTAAAGACCATCACTAATACTATTGATTAAATCCTCTTTCGAGTGCTCACCTTTAGCTATAAAAGTATTTCTCATTCGTGAAGCTGCAGCAAAAGAATAATTTTGTCTTCTTCCACTTCCTGTTCTTTTATGGCCAGTTCTTAATTCACCTGCCCTGTCGGATATGAATTTTTTTAAAATTCCATCTTTTATAAGAACTGATTTTTCGGGTTCCATACCTTCATCATCTACTGATAATGAACCAAAGGATCCTTCTGAAATTCCTTCATCTATTGCTGTTACAGATTCATGTGCAATTTTCTCATTCAATTTATTCTCAAATGGTGTTGTTCCTCTCTCTATTTGAGTTGTTTCAAGTAAATGACCGCAGGCTTCGTGGAAGATAACACCACCAAATTTATTAGCTAATACAACAGGCATTTGTCCCGCATCAACATAATCTGCATAAAGCATGTTCATTGAGCTTTCGAATACATCATTAGCAGCTTTTTCGTGATCCCATAATCTAAATTCATGAGGCATTCCTGACGATCCAAATCTTCTACTTCCACTAGATCTATATTGGGCATCACTAGCAATAACGTTGAGTCCAACTGTTTGATGCAACCTAATATCTGTGACATAGGTTCCATCGCTGGAGGCTATAATTACTTCTTGAAGATTTCTTGAGTAACTTCCTTTTCTAGTTATTATTTTATTATTTTTTTTAAGAGATTTTGTGCTGACTAATAGTTTTTCACTTATCTCATGAATCGATGGGACTTCATTAATCCATTTTTTCTTTGATAAACTATAGTCCCTATGTTGATCAAGACCGTTAAATACTTCTCTTTTTTTATTATCTGTTATGTCTAACATCTCAATAGCCTGAGATACCGACTTCATCAATCCATTTTTTGTTAAATCATTTGTACTTACAAATCCATCCTTTTTATCTTTGAAGATTCTAATGCCGGCACCCCTTCCAAATGATGGACTTACACTTGTAATGAAATCCTCTTCAGCTAGTACGCTAGAGTTGTCTGTATTCTCTATAAATATTTCTACAAAATCAGCCCCAAGTCCCATCCCATAGAAAATAATTTCTTCTAATAAATCTTTATTGCAACTACCAAAAATGATTTCATTTGATTTGATTTGTGACGAAAGCATATGACTTTATAAATCTCCTCTGTATGAAAGATTATCTAATCGAGGGTTGAAAATCTTTGCTATCAAGAGGTTTCAATAAGTATAGTCTTAATAATTGGTAACCGTTTGATAAATATTTAGGTAATTTTTTAAGAGTTTTAGATACTTTATTTTCATCACTGCTTGCGATATCGGAAAGAGCCTTATTATTCTCTACTATTTTATCTAACCTTCCATAAAAAGATTTATCATAAACGTCCATTACTACAGGGAAAACTCTTGCTGCCGTTTCATTTGTTTTATTAATAACAAACTGGTCGTAATCTTTGGCATCTAAACCTAGTGAACTGTAGAAATCTTTTTTAATTCCCAAATCCCTTGCATACATAGTTGCAAATACAGCTAATAGAAAAAACCTAGACCATAACTTGGATGTAAATGGAAGATTATTCAAAAAATATCTAAATCTATGGAAGTAGTCAAATAGTGGGTGTGTAAAGGTAGAGCCGCCAATGGTAATTTTTTGGCTTAAAGATTTAACAGTACGTGGCTGTGCTTTCATCAGAGCGTCAAAGAAATCCCCATGTCTATTTTCATCCTGACACCAATTTTCAAAATAATTAAACAGTGGAAAAATTTTGCTATCTGGATTTTTTTCAAGATGCCTATAAATTGCAATGTATCTCCAATAGCCTATTTTTTCAGATAAATAAGTAGCGTAAAAAATACTTCTTGGTGGGAAATAGGTGTAATCCTTGTTTGCTGTTAAAAAACCTAAATCTAATTGTAATCCAAAATCACTCATAGATTTATTCAAGAAACCTGCATGCCTAGCTTCGTCTCTGGCCATATGGGCAAAACATTCAGCAAGAAGAGGGTTTCTGTCTTTAATCCTTTTGCTAAGCTCCTTATAAAGTAAAAAACCTGAAAATTCTGATGTACAACTTCCTTCAAGAAAATCAACAAAAAGTTCTCTTGTCTCAGGATCTAACTTTTCAGCAGCTCCTTCAAATTCACTATTTCTTACAAAATGATGTCTATTGTAGTCTTTCCTAAATTCCTCACATATCGCTTCTAATTCCTCTTCATTTATAGATAAATCCATATTTTCCATTGCCTCAAAGTCTGTTGTGTAAAACCTGGGAGACAAAATTGTTTCTTTTGCTGGGGCTTTTCCTCTATTTACCTCTTTTTTATTTGTAGATTCAATAGTTGATTGGGACATCTTTAACTGTTTTGTTATTACTATTATTTACTATTATTTGTATTTTCGAGGGAAAAGTTAACTTGGTGTTATTCTTTTTTTTAATTAACTCCTATCAATTTTTGTCCATTTAATCTCTGCAATACTCTTGAAATGATTAATTTGAGGGTTATCCTTTTTTCGTCAATAAGAAATGATTCAATAATGCTAGGTGTTTGATTTGGTTTGGATAAAGAAATACTTTTTAAAGAACTTATGTCGTCCTTTTCAAAAGATAACCAAAAGTTGCAAGTATCTTTAATTTCACAATTGATAACCCAACATTTATCTCCTGCTATGGGTCTATTGGTGTTTTTGAGATTTATATAATTTATTTCTAATCCTCTTTGATTAATCTCTTCTATTAAAGAAGGAATTAAATGAACATTGACAAATTCTTGAAAAGGCTTTTTCTCTATTGGGAGTTCTTTTTTTGGTTTTGGAATATTTTTAACAGGTATATCATTATCATTTTTTATGTCAACTTTAGGAGCAGAATTATTTCCTTTAATATCTAGTACTTCTGATTTAGGTTCTTTTACTTCTTCAGAACTGGATTTAGTAGCATTGTCAGATATTTCATTAGTAGCTTTATTATTTGTTTCTAAGTTTTCTTCCATAAAAAATACTATTTAAAATCATTATAAATTAAAAAACCATTTTTTAATTAATATATTTTTCTACCAATCATTATCCGCATTATCCCAGTCATCATTATTGTTAGTACTATTTGAAAATTTTTCATCTCTTTTCAATTTATTTTCTTCAGTGTTTTTAACTACTCTGTAATTAACAGATATTGTTGGTTGAGCATCTCTAATATCTCTTTGTGGTGGTATCTCAATACTAGATTTCACATATTCTTCATCTTTTAAAGGTTCATAATTTTCTTCTTGGTTATCGTAAATATTATTTTTATGACTTCTAATTGTTGTGTTTAATAATGTGCTTATAAATAGACCAGAAATAAATGAAATACTTATTAATTTACCTATGCTTACTTCCTGTACTGTCCACTTAAAATATCTAAAGGAAGTCTTCTGTTTATTAGTGGTATATAAAAAAGTTTGTATTATTATTATTAAAAAAAGAGCTAATAATAAAAAATTTTTTCTAAATTTCATACTAAAGAGTTATCTTGCGAATTAATGTCATAGTATTGTTTTTAGTAAAATTATTCAGTCAACTCTAAATCTATTTGATATTTAAGAATATCTACCTTTATTATTTTAACTTCAATTTCATCTCCAACTTTATACGATTTCTTGGATTTCCTTCCAATTAATAAATTTTGTCTAGATCTATATTCATACCAATCATTGTTAAGTGTGCTGACGTGGACAAGTCCTTCAACATTTAGTTCTGATATCTCTACAAAAAAACCGTAGCTTTGAACTGAAAGGATAAATCCTTTATAAATTTCACCTAATAATATTTCTGCTTTTCTAACTTTTTTAATGCTTATCAAATTTGATTTATATTGTTTTACTTTATACTTATATTCATTAATTTTATCTATCACAAACTTATTAAACAACGAATCTATATTCTTTGAGATTGATGAATTAAAGATATCCCAATTTACTAACTTTAATGAATGACTCTCCGCGATATTTATTTCTTTACTATTATTTTTCTTTAGTTTTTTTCCGTTTACTATCAGATTAAAAATAGAGTACTGGTTTATAAGATTTGTAAAGTCATATCCAGGTATTGTCCAAGGAGTAATATATATGTTTTCGAATTCATCATTTTCTACATTTCTGGAAATTAGGCTAACTTCATTTTCTTTAAATTCATGAATTAGAAGTTTATGTAAGAGTCTTTTTTTATTATCATCACCACAAAAATTAATTACTTGACTAAATGATAAACTACCGTCAACATTCAGCTCTATATCACTATCAATAAATTCTGAATACTTAATGATTTCATTTGCATTAATGTAATCTAAACCTTTTGATAAGTATCCTGCACTTTTTATACCGAATTGATTTGAATGTTTGAACCATATTAAATTTGCTTCATATATTATTGGGGAGATAAATGTTTGGCAATCATCTTTTTTTAATGGGTGAAAATATCCTTTGGAATTTTCTGCTGGGTTATGAATAAAAAATTCACCTAATAAGTCTATATTGTTTTCTGGTGCAGGAATTTCAACTTTACCTTCTAAAATATGTCTTTCTCTGAATAAAGCTGAAAGTTCGAGTATTTTATCTAAATCCTCTATATATTCCTTTATTGGTTTTAATATTCGTGAGGTTATTCTTGTTTTACTTTTTCTTGATAACAGTGCTTCAGTATGATCATTTCCAACTACAAGTGAGCACTTCACTAAAGTAAGATGAAAAGACCAATCAGTTATTACATTTTCAGTGTTTAAATGAAGGCAGAGGCTTATAGCCTCATTCTTTTCACCTAGATTAAATTGAGAAGCATTAATTATGGCTTCACTAAGGTAGCTTTGCCAATGGTTCATTAAAGGTAATGATTCAAAACCATTAGAAAAAATTTCCAATGATTTTTTGCCATTAAGTTCTACTCTTTCTGCAATATTATTTGTATGTATCCATAATTTAGTCGTTCCATCTTTTGTTCGCTCTAATTGAATCATCGGTAGCATTGGAGAACTTTCAGAATTCCAACTTTTGAACATATAGGAGTTTTTATCTGATAAGTCTATTCTTTCCCTTTTTTCTGTCCTCTTAGCTTCAATGTGATTTTTATTGCCTAAATTGAAGAGATTACTTTTAGCTAAAACAAAGTCGGTATCTAATTCCTCATTATTATTTAATTGTAGTTCTTGCACAACATGACCTGAACCTTCTTCTTGACCTATAGGAAACCTATCAATTACAACTTTTACAATATTCTTATTTTCTGGATTGTAGGTATATTTCTTATCACCTTTTGGAAGTTTTATTTTTGAAAGAATCCTATCATCGATAGGAATAGCGTAGATATCATTATTTATAACCTCAACTTTAGAAAGAAGTATTTGATTTGATCTTTCAAGAATACAATCAACTATTCCCTCTGGTGATCTTCTTCGGTAGCCATCTTTTATTATCCTTACTAGAACTTTATCTCCATTCCATGCATAGTTAAGTAAATTTTCTTTAATGTAGATATCTTCTTTGTTTTTTCCCCTTACGGCAAAGCAATAACCTTTGCTGCTGCATCTTATTTTTGCGACAATATGATTACTATCCTTTTGGACGGTATATTCATTATCTTCATTTTTATTTATTATTTGAAGTTTTTCTAAAGCTGTTAAAGCAATATCTAATTTATCCTTATCTGATTTCTTTGTTATTTTTAATGATCTACATAATTTTTTATATTCTAAACCTTCTGACTGTTCCAGATTATCAATTATCGAAGATGTTGTGAACATGGTTTAAATGAAAATTATAAATTAATAAGATTTGACATAATCTATTATTACACCTTATTAACCATGCTTAAAACTAATTATCTACTTTATTTTCTTTTTCTTCTTTATCGATTGCAAATGAGTTTATGAAAAGCCTAATTCCTATAATAAAAAATGTAATAGAAGCTATTGATTTAAGCACTGCTTCAGGTAAAAAGCCTGAAATAGAACCTCCTGTTAAAGCTCCAAGTAAACTTGCAAGTACAAGTGCCAAAGAAGATCCTAGAAAAACTGCAAATGGCTTATTTGAAGTGCCGCTAATAGTTAAAGTAGCAAGTTGGGTTTTATCTCCTAATTCAGCTATAAAAACAGTTAGAAATGTTGATAGTAATAAACTTAAAACCATTTAAAGATAATTTTTAAAAGTATCAAGGGCTAAATATAGACTTATTATTATCATTAATATACCCGTGAATAAAGCAAATTTGCTTGGAGATACTTTTTTTGATAACCATTTACCAAGAAGAACTCCTACTATACTTGAGCTTATCAAGGCTAGAGAACTTCCGAGAAAAACAATTACTGGCTTCCCAGATTCAGCAGAAAGCATTAAAGTAGCAATCTGAGTTTTATCGCCAAGTTCTGCAATAAAAATTGTTGTAAAAGTTGTAATAAATATAGATAAGAAACTTTTTTCTATTTTATTTTCATCTTTTTCTAATTCACTATTCATTTTTCTGAAACTGCTATTTTAAATCTTTTCATCTCGTCACTTTTTAATCCATAATTTGATGAAATATGTTGTTTACAACAATCTATTAGGAATTTATCACCAGATTTTAAATACCCGTTAAAAGTAGTTGAGAATTCAGTTACTCTGCAAAAATAAGGCCTACTTTCGTAAATCAAGCATTTTTTATTTTGTCTATCTAGATGTTTACACCAGCCATCTTTTGCTGTCATTGAATTTATTAGATCGATATCCTCTTGATTAAGTTTGTCTGCTAGATGAGCCCTTTCGTTCAGGTCGAATTTACAACATGCTCCACAATATTCTATGCATTTCCATGATTTCATAATTTAATTCAATCTCGTAACGTATCAGTACAGAACAATCATTTATTTGTAAAGATAGTATCACAAAACATATTTATTATCATGGCAACACTCATTCCTTTAGCCGTAGTTGCATTAGCAGGACCGGCAATAATTGCGCTTGTTTTTTATCGTAAATAAAAGTAATTCTTCTTGGTGACTTATCTTGAGGGTGTTTATTGGGATTTAGATGGAACTATCGCGAATACAGAACTAGAGGCTCATTTACCCGCTTTTAATATTGCTTTTAATGATCTTGGCATAGATTGGTACTGGGACACAAGTGAATACATCGAACTATTGAGAATAAATGGAGGCAAAAATAGAATAGCTTACTATTCTAAAGCAATTAACGATTCTTTATCGCAAGATTTAATTATCAAAATTCATGAAAAAAAGCAGTTTCATTATTTAGAAATTATAAAAAAAAATTGTGTCAACTTAAAAACTGGCGTTTTAAGGCTAATAAAGGAATTACATAAAAAAAAAATAAGGCAATTCATTGTAACTTCAAGTTCTAGAAGTCAAGTTGATTTATTGATTGAATATCTATTTAATGGCTTCAATCCCTTTGAGTTTATTATTTCAAGCGAGGACGTTAAATTTAAGAAACCCAATCCTCTACCCTATTTAAAGGCTGCTCGATTAAGTGGTATTCAAAAAAATAAGTCGATAGTTTTTGAAGATTCGAATCCAGGATTAAGATCTTCTTTAGCAGCAAATTTACCGACAATTTTTGTGCCTTCTAATATCCCAACAGTTCTTGAGGAAAATATTAAATTAGATTGTATTTTGGATACTCTAGGTGATGAGAACAATATGGCAAATGTTATTAAAGGTCCTAAACTAAAAAAATCATATGTTGACTGTAGCTTCCTAAGTGATTATTTAAGGGATTTTTGCAATGCAAAAAACTAATTTTTCCAAAATAACCTATAAATTAAATAATTTTTTATTTGGATTTTTGAGTGATACGTGGAAGACAAAATCCATTAGCCTAATTTCTGTTTTGACAGGTTACTTTTTGTTTGCAAATTTTCTTACAAAATTTATATCTGAAGGTAAAAATGAGTTAATTATGGTTCCGATAATTATTTTATTATTTGAAATGATAATAAGAATTAGGCCTTCTTCAAGCTCAAATTTTTATGATTTATGGACAATAGCAGATAAACTAAGAATCGGTGCAATTTATGCTGTAATACTAGAGGCGTTTAAATTAGGTTCTTAAAAACTATTCTTCTTCATCTTCATCGATAGGGTATACAAATCCCTGAGCTTTCCCTGTCAAAACAGATTTACCTAGAGATATAGCTTTTTGAGCTGCTAATGCTGCTTTTCCTTTCCATACAGCATGCCTCTGGTTCCTTTTACTTTTTGATTTCTTCTTCTTAGGTACTGCCATTCTGTTTATTTATTTCCATATAATAATATAACCTTTAAGTGGTTATCTCCAAAACTTTTGACTATATTTTGTTTATATACGTCAATTATTTAAATTAGCATATATGCTTTATTAATCACTTATAAAGATTAGTGTTTAGATCAAAATTCTCATATTCAAATTCTAAATCAAGTTATTCGGATCTTCTTGAAGATATAGAGTCGGGAAAAATAGAATCAATATTTTTCTATCCTAGGCAAAGAGAAATAGATGTTATCTATAAAAATGGTGATAAATTTAAAATACCGATTCTTTATAACGATCAATTAATTCTTGAGAAGGCTACAGAAAATAAAGTAGAACTTACTATTAACAATAGTAGAAAAGAAGTCTCAGCTGCAAATTCGTTCGCATCAATCAGTCTTTTCCTTATTTTTATATTTGCAATAATTTTAATCATAAGAAGTACATCAAAATTAGCATCAAGAGCCTTTGGGTTTAGCAAAAATCAAGCTAAATTCGTAACTATTGATGATGTAGATACGAGATTCGATGATGTGGCCGGTGTTCCCGAAGCTGCTGAGGAATTAAAAGAGGTAATAACTTTTTTGAAGGAACCAAAAAAGTTTGAAAATCTTGGAGCAAAAGTCCCAAAAGGTGTTCTTTTAATTGGCCCCCCTGGAACAGGGAAAACATTATTAGCTAAAGCAATTGCAGGGGAATCAGGAGTCCCTTTTCTTTCAATAGCGGCATCAGAGTTTGTAGAACTTTTTGTTGGTGTTGTTATGCATACGACTGTGAACAAAGCCCCTGTAGGACGAAATGTTGATGAAACACTAAGAATTCTTCAAGGTTATCAATATGTTGCAGCAAACCCAGATGAAGTCTGTCCAGCAAACTGGACTCCAGGAGAGAAGACAATGTTAGAAGATCCAAAAGGAAGCAAGGAATATTTTTCAGCGCTATAAAAAATTAATAAATTTTACGTAAGAATTGAATAGTAAATAATTATAAAAAAATAAAAAATAAGAATTTTCAAAAGGGGGAACAAATCCCCCTTTTTGGGTGTATAAACGTTCCAATCACTTAGATTAGTTTTATACGATAGAAAAGACCAAGTAAAAAACGAAATTTCTATAGATACTAAGATAAAAACATTAATTAAATTAATGTCATTTAAACCAAAGTATTTGTAAATATGAAACTGATCATCAACATTAATATTCCTAATTTGAAGATACCAAATATAAAAAGAAATCAAAATGAAATTTCCTAAGATTAATTTTTTAATAAATAACATAGATTTTTTGAAAATTAATAAAATGGAAATTAAAAGGATAAATAAACTTAACTGAACAACATCGGATTGGTGTGATTTAATACCCTTGAAAAGTAAATTAGATATAAGATCAAAATTTATATATATATAATCAATTATTAAGTATGAGAGTAATATCAGATTTATAACTACTGAGAATAATAATGCTTTCCCCTTAATCAAACTTTTGACTATATTTTGTTTATATACGTCAATTATTTAAATTAGCATATATGCTTTATTAATCACTTATAAAGATTAGTGTTTAGATCAAAATTCTCATATTCAAATTCTAAATCAAGTTATTCGGATCTTCTTGAAGATATAGAGTCGGGAAAAATAGAATCAATATTTTTCTATCCTAGGCAAAGAGAAATAGATGTTATCTATAAAAATGGTGATAAATTTAAAATACCGATTCTTTATAACGATCAATTAATTCTTGAGAAGGCTACAGAAAATAAAGTAGAACTTACTATTAACAATAGTAGAAAAGAAGTCTCAGCTGCAAATTCGTTCGCATCAATCAGTCTTTTCCTTATTTTTATATTTGCAATAATTTTAATCATAAGAAGTACATCAAAATTAGCATCAAGAGCCTTTGGGTTTAGCAAAAATCAAGCTAAATTCGTAACTATTGATGATGTAGATACGAGATTCGATGATGTGGCCGGTGTTCCCGAAGCTGCTGAGGAATTAAAAGAGGTAATAACTTTTTTGAAGGAACCAAAAAAGTTTGAAAATCTTGGAGCAAAAGTCCCAAAAGGTGTTCTTTTAATTGGCCCCCCTGGAACAGGGAAAACATTATTAGCTAAAGCAATTGCAGGGGAATCAGGAGTCCCTTTTCTTTCAATAGCGGCATCAGAGTTTGTAGAACTTTTTGTTGGTGTTGGTGCAAGCCGAGTGCGAAACCTATTCGCCAAAGCTAAGGAAAAATCTCCTTGTATAATTTTTATTGATGAAATAGATTCTATTGGTAGGCAAAGAGGTTCTGGCATTGGAGGCGGAAATGATGAAAGAGAGCAAACACTTAATCAGCTTCTCACTGAATTAGATGGATTTGCTGATAATTCAGGGATTATAGTTTTAGCTGCAACAAATAGACCAGATATTTTGGATGCAGCATTACTAAGGCCAGGAAGATTTGATAGAAAAATAGAAGTAATGCTTCCAGATTTAGATGGGAGAAAAAAAATTCTTTCAGTTCATTCTCTCTCAAAGCCACTTTCAAGCGAAGTTGACTTAGGATATTGGGCTTCAAGAACAGTTGGATTTTCTGGGGCAGATCTTGCAAACTTGATGAACGAGAGCGCTATCCACTGTGCAAGAAATGAATCCAAATTTATCACTGATTTTCATATAGAAAATGCTCTAGATAAAATTACCATTGGGCTGAGAAGTTCATTAATAACCTCTCCTAATATGAAAAAAATTATTGCATATAACGAGGTAGGCAGAGCAATTGTATCTGCCGTAAGAAATGGAATTGATTCAGTTGATAAAATTACAATTTTACCTAGATCCGGAGCTGTAGGAGGATATACAAAATTTTGTCCTGATGAAGATGTTATTTCTAGTGGCTTGATTTCAAAAAAATTATTATTTTCAAAAATTGAAATTGCTCTTGCAGGAAGAGCTGCTGAAATAATTGTTTTTGGCAAAAATGAAATTACACAATGTTCCATAAATGATATTTCTTATGCGACAAATATAGTAAGAGAAATGGTTACAAAATATGGATTTTCAATTATTGGTCCAATTTCAATGGACTCTGACACTAATCAAATGTTTTTGGGAGAAGGATTATTTAGAAGAAAGTCTCTCATAGCAGAAAATACTAGTTCTAGAATTGATAATGAAATTATAAAAATATCTAAAATTTCATTAAATAATTCAATAGAAATATTGAAAAAAAATAGAGTTTTGCTTGATAAATTAGTTGATATTCTTTTAAATTTAGAAACTATAGATAAACAAGTTTTTAAATTAACAACTTCTAAATTGTTGAAAGTTTGATTTAATTGCTTTAAATTAAAAAAAAT
>CACGGY010000020.1 GCA_902572675.1 uncultured Prochlorococcus sp.
AAAAATTGAAATCGGGGAAGTTGATTATATTGCGTCAACTGTAGCTCCTGGATTAGTTGGTTGTTTACGAGTTGGCTCTATAACCGCAAGATCACTTTGCATGTTACATTCAAAACCATTTTTGGGAATTCATCATTTGGAAGGGCATTTATCTTCAATTCTATTTTCAGAAAATTATCCAAAGAAATCTTTTCTTACATTACTTGTTAGCGGCGGGCATACTGAATTGATAAAGGTAGATGATAGTAGGGGGATGCAAAGACTTGGGAAAAGTTATGATGATGCTGCTGGAGAAGCCTTTGATAAAGTTGGCAGACTATTAGGCCTTAGTTATCCAGGAGGACCGGCAATTGAAAAGATTGCTAAAAACGGGGATCCAATGAAATTTAATTTACCAAAATGTAAGATCTCTGATAAAAAAGGTGGATTTCTTAAATATGATTTCTCTTTTAGTGGTTTGAAAACTGCCGTATTAAGATTAGTTGAGAGAATAAATTTGACTGGGAAGACCATTCCAATTCCAGATATTGCTGCAAGTTTTGAGAGGGTAGTGGCAGAGGTCTTGGTAGAGAGAACAATTAAATGCGCAGAAGATCATAGCTTGGATAATGTAGTTGTGGTTGGGGGAGTGGCTGCTAACAATACATTAAGAAAAATGATGATTAGAGAAGCTAATAAAAAATCTATTAAAGTTCATTTAGCTCCTCTTGATCTTTGTACAGATAATGCGGCAATGATTGGAGCGGCGGCGTTGTTCAGAATCAAATTTAAGGATCATTTGAGTTCCCTTAAATTAGGTGTCGCAGGAAGACTATCAATTGAACAAGCAAATACCCTTTATGAAGAAAACCCTCCTTTCTAATTTCAATGAACAAACAACCTAAAATCGAGATTAAAGAGACAAAAAACTTCGTTGATAAAAAGGAATTGAATTTGTGGAAAAGAGGGTTTACCCCTCAAGCTGAAATATGGAATGGAAGGATGGCAACTGTTGGTATAGGAATTATTTTTATAATTATTGCTTTAATAAGCCAGTTTTCTTAATAGAAATAAAATTAATTTTCTTAAAATTATTTTTGAAAGAATTTTTTAAATACTCTTGTTCTGCTGATGAATTAAATTAAAAAGTATTGTTTTTATTGGACTAGAGATAAGATTATTGATTTAATCAAAATAATGAATGTTTTTATTATTTATAATTTTATATGACGCCTGAAAGGCTTGGATTACTTTGGGGGATAACTGTATTTGCAGGAGCTTGTGCTCGATTATTTTCTTCTTTTACAGGATTCCCAAGTGTTGTTATTTTATTGCTTTCTGGATTATTAATTGGAAGATCAGGATTGGGACTTGTTGAGCCTTTAGATCTCGGGCAAGGGCTTGAAACTATTGTGGGGCTTTTGGTCTGTTTGGTTCTTTTTGAAGGGGGATTAAATTTAAAACTGCCTGAGGGGAACATAAGAAATACTGTTTTAAAAATTTCATTGGTAAGACTTTTTATTTCATTATCAGCTGGAATTTTCATTGCTCATTGGCTGGCTGGCCTATCATGGCAAGTCGCAGGAATATATAGTGCCATAGTTCTAGCTACTGGACCAACAGTTGTCTCTCCATTAGTGGAACAAATAAAATTAGCTTCCCCACTCTCGGAAGTTTTAAAAGCTGAGGGGTTGCTGCTTGAACCAATTGGTGCAGTACTAGCATTACTGCTTTTAGAATTGACTTTAGGAGACCTTCGTGGGATTAACGATGTATTTATAGCATTAAT
The DNA here is from genome assembly GCA_902572675.1 of uncultured Prochlorococcus sp. Taxonomy (GTDB): domain Bacteria; phylum Cyanobacteriota; class Cyanobacteriia; order PCC-6307; family Cyanobiaceae; genus Prochlorococcus_A. The sequence continues at coordinate 1,769 of CACGGY010000020.1, forward strand.
GCAAAGATTAGGGGGAGGAGTTTTAATCGGATTAAGTGCAGGATGGTTACTATCAGAAATTTTAAAAAAAATAAAAAATGAAGCCTCATTTGGTATAGAGCTTCAAGTTACCCTTGGATTTATTTTCCTTGTATATGGAATTTGCGAATATTTTTTACCAGAATCAGGCTTGCCGGCTTCAGTAGCGGCAGGTTTTATTGTAGGCAAAAGAGAAGTTATAGATAAGGAGAGATTGGATAATCTGATAGGTGAATTAGCTCAATTAGCAATAACAGTTCTTTTCCCTCTTTTGGCCGCTGACGTTTCTTGGGGTGAATTAAGTCCGCTAGGCTGGGGAGGGGTTGTTTGTGTTTTTATGTTGATGGTAATTGTTCGCCCTATCTCTATCTTGATAGCAACAATGGGGAGGGACTTAAACTTAAACGAAAAAATATTTTTAGCCTGGTTAGCACCAAGAGGTATTGTTACTGCAGCTGTAGCTTCTCTTTTTTCTATCAGATTAGAGCAGGATGGTATCCTTGGGGCTGGCCGTCTACAAGGTTTAGTTTTTCTTACTATTTTGATGACAGTAGGAATACAAGGACTTTCAGCTAAACCTTTGGTAAACAGACTTAAATTAGGCCAAAAAAATAATTTTGATTGATTAAAGACATCTTTCAATTCGAGTTCTATCAGTTTTACTCTCTGCGAAAAGCTCCCAACTTTGAATTAAATCTGGCCCACTGAGAGATCCAAAAAAAGCTACTCTTAATGATTTCATTAATATCCCTTTTTTAATATTATGCTTTTTTGAGATTTCGTTTATTATTTCTTTGGCTTTCTCTTTATTTAGTTTTATAGAATTTTGCTCAATTAAATAATTTAAGATTAGTTTTAAAGATAATTTGCTTTCCGGGGTTTCCAGAAAATCTTGACCTTCTTTTTGAATTGTAGGTATTAAGAAAAATGGTTTTGATTGATCAATTGAATCTTTTAAAAGAGTCATAGAGTCTCTAATCAAAATTGCTAATTTATTAGCCCATTCTTGAGATGGCGGCTCCCACCCCATATTTTCCCAGTATTTCCAAATAATTTCACTTAGCTTTACTGGTTCTAAATTCTTTATGTATTGGGAATTAATCCAGTTGAGTTTTTCCCAACTGAATTTAGCTCCAGCTTTATTTATATCTGATAGGTCAAAAATTTTAGATATCTCATCAAGGGAAAGTATTTCATTCTCGGCAGATTTTGGTGACCAACCTAGAAATGCCATGTAGTTCGCTAAAGCCTCAGGTAAATAACCCATGTCTCTAAATTCGTCGATTGAAGTAACGCAATCTCTCTTGGAAAGCTTTTTCCCTTCGCTATTAAGTATTAGCGGTGTGTGTGAAAAGGCTGGGATCTTAAAATCTAACGCTTCGTAAATCAATATTTGTTTTGCAGTATTAGAGATATGATCTTCCCCCCTCACTACATGAGTGATATTCATGTAATTATCATCAACAACAACTGCAAGATTATATAAAGGATCTCCAATCTCATATCCCATCGCTCTTCTTGATAAGACTAAATCACCACCCAAGTCCTTTCCTTGCCATTTGATTTCGCCTCTTATTTGATCTACCCATTTAATATCAATTTTTTCATCAATCTTAAACCTTATTACGGAAGTCTTTCCTTGAGATATGAATGTTTCTATTTTTTCTTTTGAAAGATTTCTGTGTCTATTGTCATGCTTTGGAGGCAAGCCTTTCTTTTTTTGCTCCTCTCTTAGTTTAGAAATTTCATCTTCTGTAGTAAAGCATCTATATGCAGCTCCAGATTCTAAAAGTTTGTTTATATATTTTTTGTGAATTGAAATTCTGTCACTTTGCTTTAAAGGTTCTTCATCCCATTGAAGCCCAAGCCAATTTAGGCCTTCTAATATATTATTTGTGTATTCAGATTTAGATCGAATAAAATCAGTATCTTCTATTCTGATTAAGAATTTCCCACCTACTTTTTTTGAATACAACCAGTTGAATAATGCTGTTCTAGCAGTGCCAATATGAAATAAACCTGTTGGACTTGGAGCTAATCTTAAACGCTTTTCCAAAATTTTTTTGAAAAAAACGGGACCGACGGGATTCGAACCCGCAACTTCCGCCGTGACAGGGCGGTGCTCTAACCAGTTGAACTACGGTCCCAAAATTTTGATTCTAAATTTAATTAGAACCTCATCTTAAAATTATCAGATCATAATACTTAATTAGTATTGTTGTAATAAAAAAAATTTATTAATTTGAGGATTTTAAGAAATACTAGTTTTGAGATTTTGGAAGCATAAAGAACTGTTTTATTTTTGAGGTCTAAATCCAGCGGGTTCTATTAACCTAACTTGGTTGCCTCTGGCGGTAAATTCTCTACCTTGATCACTTTGTACAACAACTCTTCCACCAGATTTGACTCTGATGACCCTTGCACGAACCCATCCTAAAGCTGCTGATTCGAGGACTTTAACTACGTCCCCTGGTTGAAGATCTAACTCCATCTTATGAAAAAAATGATTTACATAATGTTGATCAAACGCGTCGTGGAGGACTTGAACCCCCGACATCAGGTTTTGGAGACCTGCGTTCTACCAACTGAACTAACGACGCATCTTAATGATTATAGGCGTCTTTGTGACCAATAATCTTGTTACTTAACAAGTTTATCGATCAAAGCGTTGTTTTACGCGAGTAGCCTTTCCTACTCTATCTCTGAGATAGAATAACTTGGCTCTCCTTACTTTACCTCTACGTTCAACTTTTAGAGAGGCAACTTGTGGACTGTGTAGCATAAATACTCTTTCAACACCAATGCCTTGGAAAATTCTTCTCACTGTAATTGTCTGATTAAGACCTCCATGTCTTTTTGCTATGACCACGCCTTCATAAGGTTGAACCCTCTCTTTGTTACCTTCTGTAATTCTCACACCAACTTTTACAGTGTCTCCAACATAAATTTCAGGTAATTCTTTTTTTAATTGATCATTTTCAAATTCCTTAATAACATTGTAAGCGCTAATTTTTTTTGTATTTTCAGAAACTACGTTTTTCGCTTTTTGTTCAACGTCAACATCAATTGATCCAGTGGTTTGGATAGTTGTTTCCGATTCATTTTCTTGTTTCTCTTTAGCCATTTTGATCTTTTAGTCTTACAAGAATTATATCTTAACCCTTTGACTCGCCTTTAGTAACCTTTTTGGTAAATGAAATTGTTTTTGAAAACATTTGGATTCCCGTTATCAGCATCCATAAAACCCCCAAAGAATTCAATAATACGTAGATTAATTCTCCATTATCTCCAAGCCATTCACCCTCATGCAGAGACATTAACCAATGAACTTGATCTCTGGAGTAACCTAATAAATCTTTTGAGAATCTGTATAAAAGTCCAGTAATTGATGATATAAATAATGGGAGAAAAACCCAAGGCGCCAAAGCTTTGTGAAATTGCCTAGAATTAGAAAAAAATTTCATTCCTGTTTCCCATTGTTATTGATAGATTGAAGATAGCCAAACCTAAAAAGGCTATTTTCATGATATTTAACTACTTCTATTATTTATTCCGATGAAACATTTTGCAGATCTTTTATTAAATAAAAATAATTCCAAAACTAATGATCAAGTTCCATTTATTCAGAGGAGAAGAGGAATTGAAATAAAGTCTGCACGTGAAATAAATCTGATGAAAAAATCTAGCAGGATAGTTGCAACAGTTCTGCGGGAAATTAATGCTTTAATTAAACCTGGTATGAGTACAAAAGACTTAGATGATTTCGCAGAAAAGAGGATAAAAAGTTTTGGAGCCATACCTAGTTTTAAAGGTTACCACGGTTTCCCTGCTAGTATCTGTTCTAGTATTAATAACGAGGTTGTTCATGGAATACCAAATAAAAATAAAATAATTAAAAATGGTGACTTAGTAAAAATTGATACAGGAGCATACTTAGATGGCTTTCACGGAGATAGTTGTATATCAATATGTGTAGGAGACGTTAGTTCGAAGGCCCAAAATCTTAGTGATGTAGCTCTCCAAGCTTTGTACGCGGGACTTTCGAAAATTAAGGCTGGTAACACACTTCTTGATGTGGCTGGGGAAATTGAAGATATTGTTAAAACAAATGGGTTTAGTGTCGTTGAAGATTACACCGGCCATGGAGTTGGAAGAAATCTTCACGAGGAACCCTCAGTATTTAATTTTAGAACTAAAGAATTGCCTAATGTAGTCCTTCGTGAAGGGATGACATTAGCTGTTGAACCAATAGTTAATGAAGGTAGTAAATTTTGTAAAACGTTAAATGATAAATGGACCGTCATAACAAAAGACGGAAAATTATCAGCTCAATGGGAGCATACAATAGTTGTTTTAAAAGACGGTATAGAAATATTGACCGATAGAGATTTTTAAATACTAAGATTTGTATTTATAGATAATTTGGCAATATAAAAAGTTGAGAAATTCTTTAAGCGGAAAGAGTACGTATGTTAGGGGGTTTGGACTTACTATGATTAAATAACGTTTTGAATTAGCCAAATCATAAATCCTCCTCGAGACAAATTTGGGACTCATAATTCCAATTGGATTTAGTTCTGATTTAAAAGGTCCTAAAATTATTTTCTTAATAGTTAATTTTTTCTTAGTATCTTGGTTCAGAAGATTCTTTTTGAAAGAAACTAACTTACCAATGAGAGATTTACTTATCTCATATGATGGATTTAGAGCAGGTAATATTTCTGCTTCAGAAGTGTTTATCCAAATCTCTTTTTTTATTGATGACTCATTTTTTACTGCAATTTCTTCAAATAAATTCAAAAATTTGAATTTGCTTAAGGCATTTATTTCTATTGAGTTTTCATAATTGGAATTTTCTCTACTCAAATCATAAATACCGTGGTTCAAAATTAAAATATCTATTTTTTTTAGATACTTTTTTAATATCGATTCCTTCCCGCATTCCCATTTGATCCATATATCCGGAGATTCAAGATTTATTTGAGAATTAGTTTTACTATGAGTAAATCCAATAACTTTATATCCTTTCTGACGAAATAATTTTGTTAGTTCTTTGCCTAGAGCACCTGAAGCACCAGTAATGCCAATTGTTTTTTTATTATTCATTGAATTCCTAATTTGTTAGATTTTGATTAAATATCAAATAACTAAAATAAATTTACTTAAAAAATACTAATTTAATTGATTAAAACTCATAAATAAACATTTGTTTAGTTCTAAAAAAATATTATCTTAGACCTATCAATACATAAACTTGATAGTTATGAGTGATACATTATTAATTGGTTCATGTGAACCATTTAGTGGTAAGTCTGCCTTGGTTCTTGGGATAGCAAAAAGACTTTTACAAGAGAAAAAAAAAGTTCGTATCGGCAAACCACTAGCAACATGTATCGAACTTACTAATCTACCTGCAATGTCTTATGAAGGACTAATTGATGATGATGTTAAGTTTATTGGATCAACATTAAAAATTGAGGAGGAGAATTTATTTCCCTCAGTAGGTTTATTAGACAATATATCAGCTGAAAAAAGAATCTTTAATAAAGACTTACTTCCAGGAAAAGGGTTTGATCAAATTGAAGGATTAATTAATGATGATTTTGAAGGATTAAATATATTAGAAGCTGCTGGAAGTCTTTATGAGGGAATGATTTATGGCTTAAGTCTTCCACAATTAGCTGAAAGTTTAGATGCGAAAGTCTTAATTGTTAATTTATGGGAAGATTGTAAAAGTGTAGACGCATTACTTGATGCAAAAAAACAACTAGGAGAGCATTTAGCTGGAGTGGTATTGAATGCAGTGCTACCTCAAGAAGTTGAAAAAGTAAAAAATGAAATAGTACCTTCTCTTAAAGAAATGAATATTGAAGTGTTTGGGGTTATGCCTAAATCACCTCTGCTCAGAAGTGTAACTGTCGGTGAGCTTGTAAGAAGATTAGATGCTCAAGTAATTTGTTGCCCTGAAAAAGATCAATTACTTGTTGAGACATTAAGTATTGGTGCAATGGGTGTGAATTCTGCCATGGAATTTTTCAGAAGAAGACGAAATATGGCTGTAGTTACTGGGGCCGATAGAACTGATATTCAACTTGCAGCCTTGGAAGCTTCAACTCAATGCCTAATTTTAACTGGTTTGGGAGAACCACTATCACAATTGATTCATAGGGCAGAGGAATTGGAGGTGCCAATTTTAAAAGTGGAATTAGACACTCTCGCTTCCGTAGAAATTATTGAACAAGCTTTTGGTCATGTCAGGATACATGAATCAGTTAAAGCTTCTTATGCAGTCCAATTAGTTCAGGACCATGTAAATCTAAAAAGAATTCTCGAAAAGATAGATTTTCCCTGCAATTTTTCAGATAAATGCTAATTTCAAATATAGGAACTATTTTATTTTGAGTCGCTCTTTAGATCTACCTACTACCGAAGGTGTTGATACCTTAGCTCAAGAACTTGCAAAACTCCAGGATAAAGGGAAAAGGAGGATTGCTTTTTTAGGCAGTAGACATGTACCAGTTGTGGATATCCACTTGATTGAGTTGATAGCTAGATCTTTAGCAGAGGAGGGACATAATATTCTTACGTCTGGATCTCAAGGTGTAAATGCTGCGGTTATTAGGGCTGTTTTAGATATTAATCCATCATTATTGACTGTTTTATTACCACAAAGCCTTGATAGACAAATACCTGAAATCAAGAAAGAACTTGAAAAGGTGATGCATTTGGTTGAAAAAAGTGAAAATGATGAGTTACCTTTGCCGCTTGCAAGTAGCCTTTGTAATCAAGAAATTATTACTAGGTGTGATCAATTGATTTGTTTCGCTTTTCACGATAGTGAAACCTTACTAAATAGCTGTAGATGCGCAGAAGAAATGGGTAAGATTGTGAGTTTATTATTTTTTGATTAAATAAATCAATTATTTATATCTGATTTGTGCTAAAAATAATCTTGCGCTATAAAAATTAACCATGGCAGAAAGTTTTTCATTTGATGTGGTTTCAGATTTTGAGAGACAGGAATTAGTTAATACTTTAGATCAAGTAAAAAGGGAAATTTCTCAACGTTATGATCTTAAAGGAACCGATACTGTAGTTGATCTAGATAAAGAAAATATTTTTATAACCACCGATAGTGAATTAACCTTAAATTCTGTAAATGATATTATTAGACAAAAAGCATTAAAAAGAAACTTATCTTTGAAAATTTTTGACTACGGTGAGATTGAAAGTGTGAGTGGCAATAAAATAAAACAGTCAATTTTATTAAAACAAGGTATTAAACAGGAAATAGCAAAAAAAATCAGCAAGAACATTAGAGATCAAATAAAAAAAATTAATGTCAGTATTAATGGCGAAACACTAAGAGTCTCGAGTAAGAGTAAAAATGATCTTCAATTAGCAATCAAGCTTATTAGTGACTTGGAGGAATCTTTAAATATTCCTCTAAAGGCAAATAACTTTAGATAAGATTTTGGATAGGAATATAAAAAAAAATGGCAGGTTATCCAGAATCTCTTATAAAAACTTTGCTTTTAAAGGTTAAAGAGTATCCTCGTTTTTCAAAAGGAGAAGCAGAGAAGTTTTGCTGGATGGCAGTGCACGAGCATAAACATGGTGTTTTGCCATCTGAATATGATATTAGAGAAATAGATGAGGACCTTTACTTACAATTATTGAAAGAATTTAAATCAAATTTTAATGAATAATATCTATATTTCTTTTGCAATTATTAAAAAAATATTTTAATTAAATGTCTTATTAATGCATTAATTAATTTGATTAAATATGATAAATCAAAAGAATAAATTTAATGTCAACATCCTTTAAAAATGTCACCCCAACTGGACCTGGTGGGACAGCTACATTATTAATTGTACTATCTTTTACTGGCTTTCTCCTACTCACACAGTCTCTATTTGTTGTGCCTTCAGGGCAGGTTGCAGTGGTAACAACATTAGGTAAGGTAAGTGGACCTTCTAGGAGAGCCGGTTTAAACTTCAAACTACCATTTATTCAGTCTGTTTATCCATTTGACATTAAAACTCAAGTTCAACCTGAAAAATTCGAAACTTTAACAAAGGATCTTCAGGTTATTAGGGCCACAGCGACTGTAAAATATTCTGTAAAACCAAACGAAGCAGGAAGAATCTTCGCTACGATTGCAAGTAGAAATAGCGATGTTTATCAAAAAATTGTTCAGCCATCTTTACTCAAAGCTCTTAAATCAGTATTTTCTCAATATGAATTAGAGACGATTGCTACAGAATTTGCGGTAATTTCTGAAAAAGTTGGAGATACTGTTGCTAAAGAACTTAATTCGTTCGATTATGTAGATGTCAAAAGTTTGGATCTTACAGGCTTAGAGATTGCAGAAGAATATAGAGCAGCTATAGAACAAAAACAAATTGCGGGTCAACAATTATTAAGAGCAAAAACAGAAGTTGAAATTGCTGAACAAGAAGCACTTAGATATGAAACACTTAATAGAAGTCTCGACGATCAAGTACTTTTTAAACTGTTTCTAGACAAATGGGATGGTAGTACACAAGTCGTACCGGGCTTGCCAGGTTCAGAAGGAGGGAGTCCTCCGGTAATAGTAGGTGGTAGGAGGTAATTATTTATTCGCTTTTTTGTTTAATGAATATTTAGTAAATTAATTTTTTATTGCGCTAAAAGATTGATCAAAAATCTCTATGGTTTTATCAATCTCCTCTTCACTATGAGCAAGTGATGTGAAGCCAGCTTCAAAAGGACTAGGTGCTAGATAAACTCCTCTACTAAGCATCTCTCTATGCAACTTCCCAAATAGTTCAGCATCATTTGTTTTAGCCTCATCAAAATTCCTAACAGGACCCTCACATAAGAAAAATCCAAACATAGCGCTTACATTCCCACCATTAATTGCTATACCATTGTTCTCTGCTGCATGCAGTATTCCTTCAATTAATCTGGAAGTTATTGTATCTAATTTCTCATAGGTCCCATCTTGTTTGAGTAGCTCGAGAGTTTTTATCCCTGCAGTCATTGCTAGTGGGTTACCGCTTAAAGTACCTGCCTGGTAGACCGGGCCAGATGGGGCTACCATTGACATTATTTCTTTTTTGCCTCCGTAAGCTCCAACAGGTAGGCCTCCACCAATCACCTTCCCTAGTGTAGTTAAATCAGGAGTAACTCCAAATTTTTCTTGCGCACCACCATAACTGATTCTGAAACCAGTCATTACTTCATCAAACACTAGTAAGGATCCATTCTCAGAAGTTAGCTCTCTTAATCCTTCTAAAAATCCTGGCTCTGGAGTAATAAACCCGGCATTCCCGACAATAGGCTCAAGAATTACACCTGAAATGGCATCAGGATTTTCAGAAAATAATTTTTTTACTGCTTCAAGATCATTGTATGGGGCGGTAAGAGTGTTGGCAGTTGTTGTTCTTGGGACTCCTGGAGAATCAGGTAATCCTAAAGTTGCTACACCTGACCCAGCCTTTACCAAAAACATATCTGCATGGCCGTGATAGCAGCCGTCAAATTTAATAACCTTATCTCTTCCAGTGAATGCCCTCATGAGTCTTAGGACAGCCATACAGGCTTCAGTCCCGCTATTAACAAATCTAACCATTTCTACAGACGGTACGGCATCTATAACCATCTCAGCAAGTTTGTTCTCTAAAACGCATGGAGCTCCAAAGCTGGTGCCCTTTTCTATTGCTTCCTGTAATGCAGTTGTAACTTCAGGGTGGGCATGCCCACATATTGCAGGCCCCCAGCTACCTATATAGTCAATGTATCTATTCCCATCGATGTCCCATGCAAAGGGGCCTTTAACTCTATCAAAAACAATTGGTTGACCCCCCACAGACTTAAAAGCTCTCACTGGGGAACTAACTCCTCCAGGCATTAATTCTTGGGCAGCTGAGAAAACTTCTTCTGATTGGGTGAAATTTAATATATCAGTCACAATTTGAATGAATGAAGATTTGAGAAAAATTTTGTCATGTTCTAACTTATTAATAAGTAAAAATTTTGTCAATCAGATTGAAATTCTACATTATGATATTTTTATCGCGTAAGTTCGGATTGTAAATTATTAATTTTTAGGAAATCATAATACAAATTACCAATATGATAAATAACTCTTTGTTAATAAGCGTTTTCAGCAATTAAAGAATTTATATTTATTTTTTTTATATTTCGAAAAAATCATCCTCATCGCCAATAAAATCTGTATTGAGGAGATCAAGGTTAATATCAATCATTACTGGTACATGATCACTTGGGCGTAAATTTCCTCTAGGTTTACTGTCTATCACACAACTTTTTAGTTTTGATGATAGTTCTTGACTGATGTAAATATGGTCTATTCTCCAGCCTTTGTTTAATTCAAATGCATTATTACGGTAATCCCACCAACTCCAATGCCCAGTGTTTTTTTCGAAAATCCTAAATGCATCTATTAATCTTCCTTTGAGAACATTATTCAATGCATTCCGTTCTATTTTAGATGCCATTATTCCTTCTTCATATTTATTCGGATCATGAATATCTAAGTTAGATGGAGCAACATTAAAATCGCCCATAAGACAAATTAATTCTCCTTTTTCTTCTTGCTCATCTAAAAAAGAAGCTAAACATCTTAGCCAATTAATTTTGTATTCGAACTTATTTGATTCTATTGAAGATCCATTAGGTACGTATACATTTATAATCTTAATGCCACTTATATCGGCGGAAATTAATCTTTTTTGATCTTGAAAAATTTCAATATTTTGATCAAATTCTGAACAACCGTAGAATCCTTTTTTTACATTCTCTGCTTTTGCTTTAGAAATAATAGCGACACCATTGTATGACTTTTGTCCATAAACCTCGACTGAATATCCCAATTTTGTAAAAGGCTCCAATGGGAAACTATCATCCATCACTTTTGTTTCCTGCAAACATAAAATATCTGGATTAACTTGATTAATCCAATCTATTATTTGCGAAAGTCTGGTTCTTATAGAGTTAACATTCCAAGTTGCTATTAACAAATTTCTTCTAGAATATGTAAAATTAAATTAGCAAATATTTGCATCATTATTTAATTGTGAAAAAAAATAAAATGAAAATTTATTTTTTTAAAAAACTTTCAAAACCAGTAACTTTACTTTTTTTTCTATTTTCCTTAATTTCTGCAAAAGTGGATTTCCTTAACGCTGAATATTTGTTTAAAGAATTACAAATCGACAGCTCAACTAAAGTAGAGGATGAAAAATCAGCTATTCCAACTAATCCATTTGAAATTGTAGAGATGATGAGGAGATACAATAGTCTTAATGATGCTACTAATCCATCTGATGCCATTGACGAAGCGTTAAAGTCTTTTAATGGTTTGGAGGAAAAAAAAGAGATTTAATACGATAAATTGTCATTTTAATTTTTTAATATGTTGAAAAATCCTATCCCAAAAGTTACAAATAAACTGCAATATAGAGCTATTGGTATTGTAAATGGCAAATTTACGCCCAATAGTAGTGAGCAAATAAATAGAGGTTACATAATTGATAATCAAGGCGAACGAATCGAAACAGTAGTGTTAGGAAAAGCATTATCTCTGCTTAAAAAGCATATAGATTTAAAGCAAAGTTATTTTTGGGTTGTTTATCCAAAAAATAAAAATACTCAAAACTTGCATTTGCAGGTTGCGGGCATCTGGGATCCTTATCAACTTAATAATTTTCAAAATGGTTCTTCGAAAGCAAATTTTTCTAAATTATTAGAGAAATTAGGTTTAAAAGATAATTATTTTTCAGTTAGGGGAGAACTAGTTTATGTAAATACTCAAAAGAAGGAGGTTGTTATTAAGATTTGTTCTGCTTCAAAGCATAAAAAATTAAAAAATAAAAATTTTAAACTAAATATAAAAGGAGAGCTTTCTCTAGAACTTCTCAATAGTTTTATTAGTTTAGATGTTATGAGAGATGGAAATTCTTTAAAATTAATTAATTACAAGCTTATCGAAAAAAATTTAAAATGAAAAAATTATCGTCAACGTACTTTTAACTAATAAAGAAATCAAAGATTTATGGAAAATGTGTTAATTGAATGTTCTCCAGGAATCTCTGGAGATATGCTGCTTGGAGCCTTTTATGACTTAGGTGTACCTAAAAAAGTTATAGAACAACCACTTTTTGATCTCGGATTAAGTGGTCAATATACTTTAGACTTTAAAGAATCTAAAAGTTGTTCAATCCGAGGAATCAAGGCAAAAGTTGAAAATATTGATTGTGGCTCAACTCAAAGAAATTGGAAAAGTATTAAAGAACTTATTCTTAATGGGCACTTAGAGAAGAAATTAAAGCAATTAATTTATGAAGTATTTGAATCTTTAGCAAGTGCTGAAAGTAAAGTGCATGGCATAAATCCTGATGATGTACATTTTCATGAAATTGGTTCTATCGATTCAATAGTAGATATTGTTGGAGTATGTGCTGCTTTGAATTACATAAATCCAAAGAAGGTTTATTGCAATGAACCAATGTTGGGAAAAGGTTTTGTTCAAACAGAACACGGAAAATTATCTGTCCCTCCTCCCGCTGTAATAGAGCTTATAAGAAGAACAAATATTAATGTTTTATCTTGCTTCGAATCGATAGAGGGGGAACTTTCTACACCTACTGGAATTGCTCTAATTGCTAATCTAGCTGACTATATTCAACCTCCTTCAAAATATTCTATTCACTCTTATGGAGTGGGAATTGGCAACTTAAAATTCCCATTCCCAAATTTGGTTAGAGTATATAAGATAACTTCATATGAGAGTTCTTCTATTAATAAAGAAATCAATCCAAAGTGTGAAGAGATATCTATTCAAGAAGCATGGATTGATGACCAAACTCCTGAAAATATATCGAATTTTGTAGAAAAAATGAGAATTGAGGGAGCTTATGATGTATCTTATCAAGCTATTAATATGAAAAAAAATAGAATTGGATTTTCTATTCAAGCAATATTGCCAACAGCGAAAAGGGAATACTTTAGAGGATTATGGTTTGATTATTCAAATACTCTTGGAGTACGTGAAAGGACACAATCTAGGTGGACATTACTTAGAAGAAGAGGAGAATGTTTAACGAGTTTTGGAAACATAAAAGTAAAACAGACTTTGAAACCAGATGGATCAATCACTATGAAACCAGAAAATGACGAGGTTTTAAAACTAAAACTAAATCATAAAAAATCCAGTGATGAAATAAGAAAAATAATAGAAGAATCAAGTAAAAAATTCAAAGCTTTTGAAAACTGGCAATAAAATCAAACATGCGAAATCATTTATATTGGAAATTCCTAAAAAAAATTAATTTTGATGGTTTAAAAAGTATCTTCTTTATTTCAAGTTTATTGTATTTTTGCATTTATTTTTTTTATAATATCGACCAAATTTCTTTTGATATCAACTTAGAAAAAAAAGGCATTAATCTATCTTTATCATTTTTGTTTTGCCTCCTAAGTGTTTATCTTAACGCCTATGCGTGGAAATATATAGTCAAATGGTTTGGAAAAGAATCTAAAAGAAATAATCTAGTTTCTTTTTATGTTTTGTCTAATATTCTCAAATACGTACCAGGAGGGATTTGGCATTTTGTTGAAAGATTTAATTTTATAAAAAAAATTAGTAATCCTAATGTTGCTTTATATTCGACACTTATAGAACCTTACTTTATGCTGAGT
>CACGGY010000021.1 GCA_902572675.1 uncultured Prochlorococcus sp.
CAGATTCTATTCCAAAGAAACCTCTCAAGAAAGGAAGCTTAGTTTTTGTCGATAAAGAAAATTATATTAAAAGTATCGAGGCTTTAGCTAGTGATAATGATCTACCTAATTATGTCTTTGAAGGCCCTGGAGAGATTCTTTCAGTCAAAGACGAATATGCTCAGGTTCGATGGCGCAGACCTGTTCCAGATGTTTGGTTGAAATTAGATCAACTTAAAGAATATAATCAATAAAATTTTTATATCTAAAAGTTTTTATTTTTTTTCTCTGTAGACATCTTTGATTGGATTCTTTTTGCTTCTTTGATCATTTCTTTGCCATCAAATAAGTAATTATCTACGTATCCTTGTGTATATCTATCAAATTCTGATAGCGCTTCTTTAACTTGTGAAAAACAATGATAAAGATCGAGGCCTAACGCTGAAATAGACTTTGGGACCATTTTTTTGTTATAAATTTTTTCAACTTTTTCTATTTTCTTTTGTGAAAGAATTATGTAACTGCAAAAATTTTCCATTAATTGGTCATCATATGGATCAGCAGATAGTTCTCTTATTTCGTTATTCAAAGGTTTAATTATTTGACTAATTAATCTATTAATCGGGCTATAAATTTCTTTAATCCATGTTTCAACTTCTTTGTCCTTAATTGAAGAATTATATTTTTTTGAATTAAATTTCTCTTCCCAATTTTCATTTAATGAATCAAATGATGAATTGGAAGTGGAAAAACTACTATCATATCGTTTTTTTTTGATAGGGTCATTTAGAGTTTCCCAGGCATTTTGGATTGCAAGAAATCTTTCTTTCTTTCCCCCTGCATCAGGATGATGTTGTTTAACTAAAGAGCGATATGAAGATTTAATTTCACTTTTGGTTGCATTTTTTTTGAGACCTAATTCTTCATATAAATTTTTTTCCATTTTTATAAATTATGTCTTAAAGATAACCATCTTTTCTTGCTTGAATTGAGGTATTCGATTCAAACATTGCTGTTGATAAATATCTTTCTCCAAAACTTGGAAGAATAACTATCAATCTTTTATTCATTAGTTCTTTTCTTTTACTGATTTTTATAGTTGCTGCTAAAGCTGCACCGCTGCTGATTCCAGATAAAAGGCCTTCCAATTTTGCTAATAAACGTCCATAATAAAATGCTTCATCGTCATCTATTTTGATAATTTCATCAATTAATTTAGTGTCAAGTACTTTAGGTACGAAACCTGCTCCTATGCCTTGAATCGAATGAGATCCTGCTTTTTCTCCGGAAATCACAGCACTTTTTTTGGGTTCGACTGCATAAATTTTGCAATTTGGATTAACTTTTTTCAAAAAACGTCCACAACCGGTAATTGTTCCTCCTGTGCCTACTCCTGTAACTAGTCCATCTAAATTATTATTTGATTGGGACCATATTTCCTGAGCTGTTGTTCTTTCATGAATATCTGGATTAGCAAAGTTTTCAAACTGATTAAATTGATAGCTATTTGCAATTTTTGAAGACAACTCATCAGCTAAATCTAAAGCTCCTTTCATTCCGTCTTTACCTGGTGTTAGCTGTAATTCAGCTCCATATGCTCTCAACATAGCCCTTCTTTCAATACTCATAGTATCTGGCATGGTTAATATCAACTTATAGCCTTTTGCTGCAGCAACCATTGCTAATGCGATACCAGTATTCCCACTTGTTGCTTCAATTAACGTTGTTTTATCTGGTTTTATTAATCCTTCTTCTTCAGCTTTGCATAACATTGAATAGGCGATGCGATCCTTAACGGACGCTGATGGATTGAAACTTTCTAGTTTGGCTATTATTTCTGGATAACAATCAAAATACTTTCTGATTCGACTTAATTTAACTAACGGGGTATTTCCAACTAAAGAAGTGATATCATTTGCTATTTCCATGTAATGATTTTTAAAATGCAAAATAAACTCTCCTATCTCAATAATAAGTGTATATAAAGCTCTTTTATATGATTTTCTCAAAAGAATTTAATTTAAATAACTTCCTGTTTAAAAATATTTATTATTATTAAGAGGTAGTTTTAATAATGATTATGTATTCGCTGGAACTAAGTTTGAAATATTCACCTTTTCCACTATCAATTCAAAAAAAAGAATTTGATGATGTTAAACGAATTTATGATGAAATAAAAAGTTCTATGAATGAAACTTTAGAATCTTCAAATTTGATTGAATTAAGGTGTGACAAAGTGCAAGATAAATTAATTGCTGTAAGAGCTAAAGAAATTATTTCTGTTCAGATATATGAAAAATCTTCAGTAGCAGGAGGAGCTAAAAAACCAGGATTTTCTCTCAATATAGATTGATAGAATTAATGCGAGATCCCCTTGAAAATGAAATTCCCTTATATTAAATGCAAAGATGTTTCTTTTTCATATCCTGGAAAAAAAGAAAATTCAATTTTTAAATGTAACTTTTCAATAAAAAGACCTGGATTTTGGATTGTCGTAGGTAAAAACGGGAGCGGAAAAAGTACTCTTCTAAAGTTAATTAATGGAATAATCAAACCTAAAAATGGTGTGGTTGATACTAACGCAAATATTGGGATGGTGTTTCAAAACCCTGATCATCAAATATTGATGCCTAATTGCAGAAGCGAACTTCTTATCAATATTAATCAAAATATAAGTCAAAATGAAATTGATAAAAAAATTGGATATGTCCTTGATCAGGTAGGAATGACTGGTTTTGAAAAAAGGCCAGTTCATACTTTGAGCGGTGGACAAAAACAACGCTTAACTATTGCATGCGCTCTTATTAGTAATAGAAATTTTATTCTTTTAGATGAGCCCACAGCGTTACTTGATCAAACCAGCCAATTAAAAGTTTTGCAAACCATTAAAAATCTTACAAGTGATAATAAAAAACCTTTAACAGCTTTGTGGATTACACATCGTTATGAAGAATTAACTTATGCTGATGCAGTAGCAGAGTTGAAAAATGGTTTTTTATCTAGCTGGCAAGAACCATCTAAATTTCAATATAATTAGCTCTTGTACTTGTCATAAGGTACTTTAAAGAGCTAAATTCATTCTATATTCCTCGGTAGCTCAGCGGTAGAGCGATCGACTGTTAATCGATTGGTCGCAGGTTCGAATCCCGCCCGGGGAGTTTATAAATTTCAAAAAGTTATTCAAAGTCACCTAACAAAGGTGACTTTTTTATTTCTTTGACTACTTTTTTGTCAAATAGCAGTAAGTCGAATATGTAATCAAGATAATTTGAGTTGAGATTAAGAACAGTAATCAGTTCATTTTCTATTGTCCAAACAAGCGAAAAAGTCCTTTGATTGATTTTACGTTCTTTAAAATTAAGAATTTTTTGTTTTTATCGTTTGAATTACTATACTAATCAGGAAATTCTAGTCATCCCACATATCTTTTTTCTCTTGATCGAAATTATTCTTTTCTAGTAATTCTATTCTTTGTTTCTGAGGATCTATTTCTGTCTCAAAAACGTTTTTATCATCAATATATTTTGTTTGTATTTCTAAGATGATTATTTCAAATTGTTCTCCAAAAAAATCTGACATTTCTGTCCATGCTTCCATTTCCTCTTCTTTATCAATAGTATCTTTTATCTGATGAGAAATAATTTCTAGTACATATTGTTTAAGTTCTTGATGACTCATCGATTCAACTTTTTTTTGAATGTAAAGTTCTTTAAGATTTTCTAGTTGTTTTTTTGATAAATCAGAATAGATAATAGTCTTCTTTTTCATTGATACTTAAATTTTTTTTAATATAAACAAAATTATTAGTTTAAACACGCAGGCGAAATCAAAAACTTTAAATTAAGTTAAATATTCTTTTAAGACTGAGAATCACCATCTAATTTCATTTGTAGATCCCTAAAACAATGACAAATTGAATTAGATATTTCTATAAATTTAATTGCCATAGTATCTGATATTCCTTTAAATTATTAAGAAAAAATAAATAGAATCGAAAGAAATTGTGAAATTTATTATTTTTTGAAAGTTTAATTTTCTGTTTAATCCCTTGCAGCAATTGAATTATTTGATAAATCTAATTGATAAAATTGTTTACATTAATTCAGCAATCTTTATAAATTATTGAGAGAATTATATTACCGAAACTTAATTTTAATTTAATAGTTTATAAATATGAAAATTTCAATCCTTTTAATTGAAGACGATCGAGATATGAGAGATTTGGTCGCTAGACATTTAGAACATTCTGGTTTCGATGTTCAAAGAGCAGAAGATGGCATTAAAGGCCAAGCATTAGCTCTTCAATATTCGCCAGATTTGATATTACTAGATTTAATGTTGCCAAGTGTTGATGGATTAACTTTATGCCAGCGACTTAGAAGAGACGAGAGAACTTCAAATATCCCGATTTTGATGATAACTGCACTAGGCGGGCTTAAAGACAAAGTGACTGGGTTTAATTCTGGTGCAGATGATTACATCACTAAACCATTCGATCTAGAAGAATTACATGTACGCATTAAAGCTTTATTAAGAAGAACCAATAGAGCACAATTGAATTCTAGTAATCAGCAAGAAATATTAAATTATGGACCTTTAACTCTTGTTCCGGAAAGATTTGAAGCTATTTGGTTTGAATCACCAGTTAGATTAACGCATCTTGAATTTGAGTTGCTTCACTGTCTTTTGCAGAGGCATGGTCAAACTGTATCGCCAGCTTTAATTCTTAAAGAAGTATGGGGATACGAACCTGATGATGATATTGAGACAATAAGAGTTCATATAAGACACTTACGCACTAAACTAGAACCTGATCCACGTAAACCAACATATATAAAAACTGTGTATGGTGCTGGATATTGTCTTGAGTTGCCTATTGGTTCTCAAGTTGAAACTGCTAGGCAAGAGTTTATTCAAGCAAGAAATCCTGATTTGATAAATTCTGCAGTAGATTAATTTCATATATCTTCTATTGAAATTTTTAAAAATGTAACTTCCCACGCCAATCTCGGTTGAATATTTTTTCTTAAGAGATATTTTAAATTTTCAAGTTTCTTAACTAAATTTATATCTTTCGTATTTCTCCACCAAATAGTTTGAATTAAATTGACTAAATAAATCTGTTGATAAATTTCAAATTTTTCAGATATTAATTTTGATAAATCCAATATTTCCAGACTATTTTCTATTGGAGAATCTAATTTATTTATAATTTCATCTGAAAAATCATTCCAAATTTCAATATTTTTCAATAATTGATTTGGAGATCCGTTAGCAGAGTTTATTAAATCTTCAAATTTTAATTTTGCATTAATATTGAATTCTGAAGTATTTAAATAATCGTTCAAAATATACTTTATTTGTTTACTAGAATATGATCGAAATCGGACTATTTGACACCTTGAAATGATCGTATCTAAGAGAAGGTTTAGGTTAGATGTTAGTAAAATAAAAATGCCATTACTTGGTTCTTCTAAGGTTTTTAAAAGGCAATTCGAGGCTGATTCGTTTAAGAGATGTGCATCAATAATTAAAACAATTTTTTTTTCTGAGTTTATTGATTTCTGACCAAGAAAAGTTTTGATTTTACGAATTTGAGCAATCTTAATAACCTCAGATCCACTTTTTATTGTTCTTAATAGATCGGAACTTCTTGAACTTTTAGTTGTCAAAATAGAATCAGGTTCGATGATTAGAAAATCAGGATGATTATTTTTGGTAATTCTCTCTTCAAAATCCTCGCTCGGTGAAGACTGTTTGAAAATCTCTTTTATAAAACGAATAGCAGTTTGCTTTTTCCCTACTCCTTCAGCACCATAAAATATATAACCATTAGCAAATGATTTATTTTTAATTATGTTGTTAAGGCAGGTGTTGACTTCTTCATTAAATAAAAAATCATTTTTTTTATCCTTAATCATTTGTTATTAGCAAAATTTGTTAACACAGTCTCTTTAATTTGATCAGCAATAGTTTTTATATTTTGTGAGGCAGATATAACTTTCCAGTTTTTTTCTTTAGCAATTAATTTGAAGCCTTCATTTACCTTGTCTAAAAATCTAATACCTTCTGATTCTATTCTGTCTGGAATATTATTTTTTCTTCGAAATATGCTCTCTTCTGGAGAAATTTCTAAGAAGAAAGTGAGATCAGGAGATTCTCCTTGACATACAATAGATTCAATATTTTTTATTACTTCTAAATTAATATTTCTTCCATAACCTTGATATGCCAGGGTGGAATCGGAAAATCTATCACTTATTACCCAATCATTGTTATTTAAAGCAGGTGAAATAATTTTGGAAACGTGTTCAGCTCTATCCGCTGAATAAAGCAATAATTCCGCAAGAGATGAAGGCTTGTTATTTTCATTATTGTCAAGAATAAGTCCTCTGAGTTTTTTTCCTAAAAGACTGCCTCCGGGCTCTCTAGTTGTGATCAATTTGGACCCTTTCTTAATTAGACCACTATTAGGTAGCCATTTAGATAGTTCATCTATTTGGGTAGTTTTGCCACATCCGTCAATACCCTCAAAAACGATAAATCTTCCTTTCATTTAATCCAAAGATAAAGCATTAATTACAACTGTAATAGAGCTAGTAGCCATCAATAATGCTGCTATTGAGGGAGTAAGAAGAATACCGTATTTAGGGAATAAAATGCCGGCGGCTAAAGGTATAGCTAGTAAGTTATAACCAAAAGCCCATGTTAGATTTTGTTTTATTTTTCTTATAGTTTTTTTAGCAAGATTTAAGGCGTAGGGTAATCCATTGAGTTGATCTCCCATTAATACTACATCTGCATTTGCCTTGGCTATTTGAGTACCTGATCCGACCGCAATTCCTAAGTCTGAAGATGCTAATGCTGGGACATCATTAATGCCATCACCAATCATTGCTACTTTATTATTAATTTTTAATTTTTCTATAGTCTTTAGCTTCATTTCAGGAAGAAGATCCCATTTTACTTCTGTTTCTTTACAACCAATTTTTTTTGCTAAAGCTAAAACTGTTTGTTTCCTATCTCCACTTAAAATACTAATTTTAAATTTGTTTTCTCTTAAATTTTGAACTGTTTTAATTGAATCATCTCTGAGTAAATCTCCTAGGAAGATAAAGCCCAACAACTTATCTTTGATACTTACTCCAATGATAGTGTTCGTTTTTGTCTCTTCATTTTCAATGACGTTTTTTGCATCACTATCCATAAATATCCCTTTACTTAGTAGCCATTCAATATTTCCAATATTAATAAGTCCATCAATTGACTCAAGTTCTCCAGAAATACCTTGACCTGAGTGAGTGCAAATTTTTTTTATTGGAAATAAACTTAAATTTTCTTTTTTTGCCTCTTGAATTAATGCATCTGCGATTGGATGTCTGCTTTCCTTTTCCAAACTGGCAGCAATTCTTAATAAAAATGAATGATCATCATTATTTTTATAATCAACAATAAAAGGCTTACCTTTTGTTAGAGTGCCGGTCTTGTCAAAAATAATGTGATTAATTTTTGAAGCCATCTCTATTTTGTCTCCCCCTTTAAATAAAACTCCTTTTTTTGATGCTTTACCTGATGCGACAGTTATTACAGTTGGGGTGGCTAAACCTAATGCACAAGGACAAGCTATTACTAAAACAGCAATTGACAATTGAATGGCTAAACTAAGGAAACTCTCAGCATTACTACCAAGGGAGTTATGAAGTGTATGGCTTGAGTGAATGATAAATTGATGATTATGACTTAATAAATCTGGCCAAATGTTACTTGCCCCCTTCCACCAAAAGAAGAAGGTTAAAGTGGCAAAAATAAGTACAAAGTAAGTAAATTTGCCTGAAATTTCATCAGCAATTCTTTGAATGCGAGGTTTTCTAGAGTTTACAGACTCAATAAGATTTACTAGTTTTGCAAGAGAAGAATCCCCTCCGACCTTTAATACTTTAAGTCTAAGAGTTGAATTAAGATTTAAAGACCCACTTGATAGATGTTCACCTTTTTTTACCTCGATAGGTTTAGATTCTCCAGTAATATGCGAAACATCAACATATGAATTACCTTGAGTAACAATGCAATCAGCAGGAACTCTGTCTCCCGCTAAAACTTGAATCTCTTGATCAGGTCTTAAAGTGTTTACTCTTATTGACTTTATTTGGTTGTCTTCTGTGTATATATTTGCCATTTCAGGTTGAAGATCTAATAATTCTCCAATGGATGAACCAGTTTGATATCTTGCTCTTTCTTCTAAGAAACGCCCAATTAGTATAAAGCCTAATAGCATAACTGGTTCATTAAAAAAACAAGGAAAACCAGTGGCAGGAAAAATTAAGGATAGAAGACTTGTTATATATGCGCTAATTACTCCAAGAGCTACTAAAGAATCCATATCCGGATGGTTCTTAATAAATGATTTAAATCCATTAATAATTATTCCTCTGCCAGGAAATAATAGAGCTAATGTTGCTAATGAAGCGTGAAAAAATATATTACCTAAGATTGGAAAATTTATATATCTTCCTTCTGCCAAATGTCCTAAACCTGAAAATAATAAAAGTAATAGGGCAAAAGTTAGTTTTTTCCATTGATTATTCCATTTCTTTTTTTTTTCTAATTCTGCTTTATTGATTTTTTTTGAAAAGTCGTTTATGTAAATCTTTGATGGGAATCCATTTTCTTTTAGATTTTCTAGAACTGTCTCTATTTCTATATGTTTCTGGGTAATTTCAAAATATGCACTTTCAGTAAGCAAGTTAACAGAAACATTTTCAATACCATCAGAATTTTTCAATATTTTCTCAACAGTACTAACACAACCCCCGCACTTCATACCTTTAACGTTTAATTGAATGCTCTCCATATTTTTCACGATAGAAGCAAATTAATGCTTGATCTTATATTTAACTATAATAATAAATGTAATAGACTTTTTAAATAGTTATTTTTTAAATTACGATATTAATTTTATTAGATTTAAATCAGTGCCTAGTAATCAAAACAGAGACAACTTTATCGATAAAGCTTTTACTGTAATTGCTGAATCTATTGTAAAAATAATGCCGATCGCTGAGAAAGAAAAAAAGGCATATATTTATTATAGAGATGGCTTAGCTGCCCAAAATAATGGCGATTATTCGGAAGCATTAGAGTATTACAAAGAGAGTTTATTGCTTGAAGAAAATAAAATTGATAGGGGTGAGACTTTAAAAAATATGGCAATCATATATATGAGTAATGGTGAAGAAGATTTGTCTATTGAAACCTATGAAAAAGCGTTAGTAGAAAATCCCAAACAACCATCATGCTTGAAAAATATAGGTTTAATTTATGAAAAAAGGGGAAGATATGCTGAGCAAAATGGTGATTTAGATCAGAGAGATATTTGGTTTGATAAAGCTGCTGAAGTCTGGTCTAAAGCAGTGAGACTATATCCAGGGGGTTATCTAGATATTGAGAATTGGTTGAAAAACTCAGGCAGAAGCTCAATTGACATGTACCTTTGATTTTTTTATTTTGATAAAGAATAATCAACTGCTTCTTTAATATTGGATATCTCTTTGATATTTATTAAATTTTGAAAATTATTATTTAGTTCCTCCTCTAGTTTTGGGACTACGATATTTTTGATCCCTAGTCTTACAGCTTCTTCTATCTTTGTACGAAGGTTATTCGATTTTCTAACTTGACCGCTCAAACCCAATTCCCCAATAAATGAAGTACTAGCCAAAGGAGGAATATTTTTCAAACTTGATAAAATTGATATTGCTACACCTAAATCAGATGAGGGGTCATTAATCTCAAAGCCTCCCCCAGTTGCTATATAGCAATCAAATTCAGATAATTTTATACCTACGTGTTTTTCAATAACAGCAAGAATTTGATGTAATCTATTTATGTTAATTCCAGTTGTAGTTCGTCTTGGGTTACTATAGAAAGTTTTGTTTACCAGTGCTTGTATATCAACTGCTAATGGTCGAGTACCTTCATTTGTGATCGTAGTTGTTACACCTGAAATATTTTCTTTATTTGTAAAAATTGAACTTGGGTTTTTTATCTCTCGTAAACCCTCTTCAAGCATTTCAAAAATTCCAATTTCGAAGGTTGATCCAAATCGATTTTTTATACTTCTTAGTAATCTATGTGATGAAATATTATCTCCTTCAAAGTTTATTACTGTATCAACTAAATGCTCAAGAGTTTTAGGGCCAGCTAAAGCTCCATCTTTGGTTACATGACCAATTATTAGAAGAGCAATATTATTGTCTTTAGCTAGATTTTGCAATTCAGAAGAACATGCTCGAACTTGAGAAACCGATCCTGGTGAACTTTCCATTTCATGATTATGGATGGCTTGAATACTATCAATAATTGCGAAACTTGGATTTATACGTTTGATCTCTTCAATAATTAGGGATAAATTCGTTTCTGCAAAAATTTTTAAATCAAAGTATTTTTGATTTAATCTTTCCCATCTAATTTTTACTTGTTCTAAGGATTCTTCTGCAGTTATGTATAAAACTTTCTCATTGAAAGATATTTTCCCTGCTGATTGAAGAACTATTGTGCTTTTACCTATACCTGGTTCTCCTCCAAGTAAGACAATAGATCCAGGTACTATTCCACCTCCAAGAACTCGATCAAATTCTCTAAATCCACTTGTAAATCTTGATATTTTTTTTGATGAAATTTCATTAAAAGGGATAGATCTCTTATTACTTTTAATATCTTGATGTTTAGATCTCTTGCTTTTAATTTCTTCTACAATCGAATTCCATGACTTGCAATTAAGGCATTTCCCAAAGTATTGAGAAGTTTCAGTTCCGCAATTTTGACAAATAAAAGTAGACAATTTGCTAGACATTTAGTTTTTGAATAAAGTATAAGAACTAGAATGTTTGGGATATTGCCCCTCTACAAGTTAGATTAGGATAATAATTAATTCTCTTACTGATTAGCTAATAGAAACAAATGGCTCTATCTAGTCAAACTAAAGAAACAATTCTTGTCGCAGATGACGAGGCAAGTATTAGAAGAATTCTAGAGACCCGCCTCTCTATGATTGGCTACAAAGTCGTAACCGCAAGTGATGGTAAAGAAGCACTAAAGCTATTTAAAGACTATGAGCCTGATTTAGTCGTGCTTGACGTTATGATGCCAAAATTAGATGGCTATGGGGTGTGTCAAGAATTAAGGAAAGATTCTGATGTCCCAATAGTTATGTTAACTGCATTAGGAGATGTTGCAGACAGGATAACAGGTTTAGAATTAGGGGCTGATGATTATGTTGTGAAACCATTTAGTCCTAAGGAATTAGAAGCTAGAATTAGATGCGTTTTAAGAAGAATTGACAAAGAACAAATTCCTGGCATGCCTAATTCAGGATTAATTTTGGTTACTGATATAAAAATTGATACAAATCGAAGACAAGTTTTTAAAAGCGATGAGAGAATAAGATTAACTGGAATGGAATTCAGTCTTTTAGAGCTTTTGGTAAGCAGGTCAGGCGAGCCTTTTAGTAGAGGAGAAATTTTGAAGGAAGTGTGGGGGTATACTCCTGAGAGACATGTAGATACACGAGTAGTCGATGTTCATATATCGAGATTAAGATCAAAACTGGAGGCTGATCCAGCAAATCCTGAACTGATATTAACAGCAAGGGGCACAGGATATCTTTTTCAAAGGATTGTAGATATTTCTCCTTTTGACGGTAAATAAATGGGTAAAGGTAGTGTACAAAAAATTAATAAGCCTAGAGCTATTAGAAGATTAGTTATTTGGTACAAAAGAAACTCGGCTGTAACTTCAATAGTAGATAGTGCTGCTAGTTCTGCAGTAACGGCTAGTAATGTGGCGGGTAATGTAGTTTCTGGTGCTGGTTCTGTTGTGAGCTCAGCCAGCAATGTTGCAAGTAATGTTGCAGGTAATGTTGCAGGTAATGTAGTTTCAAGTGCTGAATCTGTTGTGAATACTGCCAGCAGTGTTGTTTCAAGTGCTAGTTTAATAGCTAAAAATACATTACAGCCATTAGTTTTTGACCCATTAAAAAGATTACAAAATAACGATAATGTTTTAGATAGGGTGGAGGATTCTCAATCAAAAAGAATTTGGATAGCAGTTGATGGGATGGGTGGAGATTATGCTCCCGGTCCAATTCTTGAGGGGTGCCTCGACGCAATAAGTAGATTTCCAATAAATATAAAGTTTGTCGGCAAAATTGAACAAGTTAAAGATGCAGCAGAGAAAACTGGTTTAGCAGAATTATTAGAAAATGAAATTGAGAATAATCGTCTTGAATTAATTGATAGTGGAGATCCTATTGGGATGAATGAAGAAGCTACTGCAGTTAGAAAAAGGAAAAATGCAAGTATAAACGTTGCTATGGATTTAGTGAGAAATAATAAAGCTGAAGCTGTTTACTCAGCGGGTAATTCAGGTGCCATGATGGCTTCTGCCATATTTAGAATTGGGAGATTGAAAGGGATTGATAGACCAGCTATAGGAGCATTATTTCCAACAAGGGATCAAACTCGCCCGGTATTAGTTTTAGATGTCGGGGCAAATACAGATTGTAAGCCATCTTATCTGCATCAATTTGCTCTTCTAGGTAATATTTATGCAAAAGATGTCTTACAAGTAAAAAAACCAAGAATTGGCCTTTTAAATATCGGAGAGGAAGAATGCAAAGGTAATGATTTATCGCTAAAAACATTTGAATTATTATCTTCTGAAAAAAGTTTTGATTTTGCAGGTAATTGTGAAGGTCGAGATGTATTGTCAGGTAGTTTCGACGTAGTAGTCTGTGATGGATTTACTGGAAATATATTATTGAAATTTCTTGAATCTGTTGGAGGAGTTTTATTAGATATTTTGAGATCTGAGCTGCCACGTGGAAGGCGGGGGAAAGTTGGTTCTGCTTTTTTAAAAAGTAATCTACTCAGAATTAAGAAAAGGTTAGATCATGCAGAACATGGAGGAGCTTTATTACTTGGGGTGAACGGTATTTGCGTTATTGGTCATGGAAGTAGCAAATCTTTATCAGTAGTTAGTGCTCTTCGCTTGGCTCACTCTGCAGTTAATCATGGTGTTATGGACAATTTAAATCAACTGCAAAAGCTTCAAGTTTTAAATTCATAAAACATATTGAGTCAAATTTATGTTTGACTAATATAAGTAACTAAAAAACTCTTTTGGAAGGAACAAATTTTAATCAGATTGGATTATCATTCAAGGGAAGCGGAAGTTATGTACCTAATCAAATTCTAACCAATCAAAAAATTAGTCAAAAGGTTGATACAAGTAATGAATGGATAAAATCTAGAACGGGTATTTCTGAGAGAAGGATTTCTAGCTTAGGAGATAATGTTAATGAGATGGGTTATAAGGCGGCTTTAAACGCTATTGAAATGGCTAGTTGGGATATTCAAACGATTGATTTGATTGTTTTAGCTACTTCTACTCCGCATGATTTATTTGGATCAGCGCCATCAATTCAAGCTAAATTAGGGGCAGCTAATGCTGTTGCTTTCGATTTAACTGCAGCATGTAGTGGGTTCTTATTTGCCTTAATTACAGCCTCACAATTTTTAAAAGGGGGTAGTTTTAAAAGGGCTATTGTTATAGGAGCAGATCAACTATCAAGCTTTGTTGATTGGAATGATAGAAGAAGTTGTATTCTCTTTGGAGATGGTGCAGGTGCATTAGCAATTGAAGCCACCAATGAATTTGATAATTTAATTGGTTTTGATATGAGAACTGATGGAGAAAGGGGTTCTTTTCTTAATCTTCCTTCAAAAAATAATAAAAATTCAATAATTGATAACATTGATTTTTTAAGCGGAACTTTTTCTCCAATTCAGATGAACGGTCAGGAAGTGTATAAATTTGCAGTTAGAGAAGTTCCTATGATTCTTGAAAAGTTGTTTGAAAAAATAAATTATACTTCCGATGAAGTTGATTGGCTTGTATTGCATCAAGCTAATCAAAGGATATTGGATTCTGTAGGAGACAGGTTAAAAATTCCTGGAGAAAAAATTCTTAGCAATTTAGAAAAATATGGTAATACGTCAGCAGCAACAATTCCACTAGTGATGGATGAAGCGATTAGAAATAATAGAATTAAACAAAATGATATTATAGCCACGAGTGGTTTTGGTGCTGGGTTAAGTTGGGGTGCAGCCCTTATTAAATGGGGTTAAAAAAAAGGAGCATTATGACAGTTGCATGGGTATTCCCTGGACAGGGTTCACAAAAAATTGGAATGGCAAAACAAATTGAAAATTTGCCCAAGACAAAGGAAAGGTTTAGTTATGCATCTGAGATATTTGAGAGGAATTTATTTGAAATTTGTGAGTTAGATACTGAACCAACCAATCCTCTTATTGATTTAAATAACACAAGAAATACACAAATTTGTCTTTTTTTAGTTGAATCAATTTTATTAGATGCATTAAAGGAAAATGGATTTAAACCAACTTATGTTGCTGGGCATAGTCTGGGAGAAATTACTGCACTATATTGTGCGGATGTTTTTTCATTCGAAGATTGTGTTTCTCTTATAAAAGAAAGGTCTCAATTAATGGTAAATGCTGGGAAAGGATCTATGGCAGCAGTAATTGGTTTTGATAGAAATCAACTGGATCTATTAGTGCAAAAAATTGATGATGTTGTAATTGCTAATGATAATAGCTCTTCCCAAGTTGTTTTATCAGGATCTACTGAAGCATTAGATAATTTATCTAGGGAAATTTCTTGTAAAAGATTCTTGAAATTAAATGTTTCAGGTGCATTTCATTCACCATTTATGAAAGAACCTTCATCAAAATTTTCTGAGTATTTAAAACAGATTAAATTTAACAAGCCCTCTTTCCCAGTCATAAGCAATTATGAACCTTCGCTCTGTAGTGATTCAAACGAGCTTAAAATTAGATTAGAAAAGCAAATGTGTAATGGAGTAAGGTGGCGAGAAACTATGGATTTAATGTCAAAAGATAGTGATCTTCATATTGTTGAAATTGGTCCTTCTAATGTACTAAGCGGTTTAGTAAAAAGACATCTTAAAGATGTAAAAATTTCTCAAGTTTCATCTTATGATCAAATATCTTATTAATAATTTGTATGAAAAATCATACTTTTCAAAAATTAATCTATGA
>CACGGY010000022.1 GCA_902572675.1 uncultured Prochlorococcus sp.
AAATGAAATTGCAAGCTTTGATAACTATTCCAATAAGGGAATATAATAAAATTAAATCCTAATTATCTTCTAAAAGAGAATAAAAAGCAGATTAAATGACTATCAGCGATAAAATCAGAATTTACGAACTTTCCAGAGACTTAAATCTGGAAAATAAAGATATTTTAGATGCCGCTCAAAAACTTTCAATTTCAGTAAAAAGTCACAGCAGTTCAATTAGTGGGGATGATGCAAAAAAAATAAGAAATCTTATTAATAAAAAGAATTCCGATAAAAAAATACTTTCCATTAATAAACCTTCAATCAAAAAAGATAATTACAACCAAACCAAAGAAGATAATTCTTCAGTTATCTCACCTGTAAAAGGACAATCTATCAAAGAAAATTCAAAGAAAAAGCCATTATTAATAAAACCTATAAATAAACCTGAGAGTGTTAAAAAAACTT
The DNA here is from genome assembly GCA_902572675.1 of uncultured Prochlorococcus sp. Taxonomy (GTDB): domain Bacteria; phylum Cyanobacteriota; class Cyanobacteriia; order PCC-6307; family Cyanobiaceae; genus Prochlorococcus_A. The sequence continues at coordinate 448 of CACGGY010000022.1, forward strand.
CAAATCAACCTAAAAATTCAAACCAACCCAATATTATTAGAACCTCCACATCTCAAGCAAATAATCAAAATCCGAATTCAAGTAATAGACCTCCGCAAAATTTCAATCAAAATCAAAAAACTTTCCGAAATAACAAAACATCCCCTATTTATAGTTCTCCAAAACCTCCTATTCAATTAATTGCAAAACCTAAAAATATAAGTACTAATTCTAGATCTAATGATTCTGCCACGGGGATTTACAAGTCAGGGGATAAGAGACAACTATCAAAAAAACCTGATCAAAATAATAACAAACCCAAAACAAAAAATTCTAATAATAGAATAAACCCCCCTGAGCTAGTTGGAGCACCCATAAGAAGAAACGATATTAATAAACCAAATAATAATAAGCAAAACACCTCCTTTAGACAAAATTTTCCGACTAGACCGGGTGATCCCAACAGATCAGGTGCTTCGAACAAACCTGGAGCTACCAACAGGGCTGGTTCCCCCAACAGACCGAGTTCATTTAATAGAGGACCCAATTCAAATAGAAATGGAAATCCTAATAATCCTAGCGGTAATTTTAAACAAGGAAATTATATTAGACAAAGAGATTTTAATAAGCCTGGTTCTAAATTTAACGGTCAAAAGTCGTCTGGGATAAGGAAACCAGTATCACCTAATGAACTTTTGCAACTACAGAAAACCAATATATCTGAGAAATCAAAAATTGTTTTAAATAAAGACGAAAAACAAAATAGTGAATTAACTAAAAATAAAGTAAAAGCTCCCGGCGTTCGTCCAAATCCTGCCCCGAGTTCCAAAAAACCGCCTAATAGAACATTTTCAAATAGTTCCAGAAAACCCGGGAAAAAAGATTGGGATGATAGTGCAAAACTAGAAGCATTAAGAAATAAAAATCCCCAGAAACAAAGGCAAAAAGTTCATATTATTGGTGAGAACGATGATTCTTTAACTTCTGAAATCAGTGGATACTCAGGTGAAAAAATTTCAATATTATCAGCCAGTTTAGCGCGTCCAAAGAAAGAAAAGTCTGATGAACCCAAATCTCAAAAATCAATAAAACAATTTAAAAAGAAGAAAAAAGAGACAACAAGACAAAGGCAGAAAAGAAGAGCTATGGAATTAAAGGCTGCCAAAGAGGCAAAACAAGTTAGACCTGAGATGATAATAGTTCCTGAAGATAATTTAACCGTTCAAGAGTTAGCCGATAAATTAAGTCTAGAAAGTTCTGAAATAATCAAATCTCTGTTCTTTAAAGGGATAACGGCAACTGTAACTCAATCACTTGACTTAGCAACTATCGAAACCGTAGCAGAAGAATTTGGTGTACCTGTTCTGCAAGATGATATCCAAGAAGCTGCCGAGAAAACAGTTGACATGATTGAATCTGATGACCTAGATAATCTTATAAAAAGGCCTCCTGTAATCACAGTAATGGGTCATGTAGATCATGGAAAAACAAGTCTTCTAGATTCCATACGAGAATCAAGAGTAGCCTCGGGAGAAGCAGGAGGGATAACTCAACATATAGGTGCTTACCAAGTTGAATTTGAGCATGAATCTAAAAAGAAAAAATTAACTTTTCTTGATACTCCTGGTCATGAAGCCTTTACTGCAATGAGAGCGAGAGGGACAAAGGTTACTGATGTAGCTGTACTTGTAGTAGCAGCAGATGATGGCTGCAGACCTCAAACAATTGAGGCCATCAGTCATGCAAGAGCTGCAAAAGTTCCTATTGTTGTAGCAATAAATAAAATTGATAAAGAAGGGGCTTCTCCAGAAAAAGTAAAGCAAGAACTATCAGAAAAAGATTTAATCGCTGAAGATTGGGGAGGCGAAACTGTAATGGTTCCAGTGAGTGCAATAAAAAAACAAAATATTGATAAATTGCTCGAAATGATCTTATTAGTTTCAGAAGTGGAAGATCTGCAAGCTAACCCTGATAGATCAGCGAAAGGTACTGTTATTGAAGCCCATCTAGATAAAGCCAAAGGTCCTGTAGCTACTTTATTAGTACAAAATGGCACCTTAAAATCTGGTGATGTTTTAGCTGCAGGTTCAGTGCTAGGAAAAATTAGAGCAATGGTTGATGAACATGGCAATAGAATCAAAGAAGCAGGACCATCATTCCCTGTTGAAGCGCTTGGATTCAGTGAAGTACCGACTGCAGGTGATGAATTTGAAGTCTACCCTGATGAGAAAACTGCTCGAGCGATTGTAGGTGATAGAGCAACTGATGCAAGAGCAACTAAATTAGCGCAGCAAATGGCCTCAAGAAGAGTAAGCTTATCATCCTTATCAACTCAAGCAAATGATGGAGAATTAAAAGAGTTGAATTTAATTCTAAAGGCAGATGTTCAAGGTAGTGTTGAAGCAATATTGGGATCATTAGAACAATTACCAAAAAATGAAGTACAAGTGAGGGTTCTACTCTCAGCTCCAGGAGAAATAACTGAGACAGATATAGATCTCGCAGCTGCATCAGGGTCAGTAATCATTGGGTTCAACACCTCATTGGCTTCTGGAGCAAAGAGAGCAGCTGATGCTAATGATGTTGACATAAGAGAATATGAAGTTATTTATAAACTTTTAGAAGATATTCAGTTGGCTATGGAAGGTCTACTTGAACCAGATCTTGTCGAAGAATCATTAGGTAAAGCAGAAGTTCGTGCAACTTTTGCAGTTGGTAAAGGAGCAATTGCAGGATGCTATATACAAACTGGTAAATTACAACGGAATTGTTCTCTAAGAGTTGTTAGATCAGAAAAAATTATTTTTGAAGGTAATTTAGACTCCTTAAAAAGATCTAAAGATGATGTAAAAGAAGTTAATACAGGGTTTGAATGTGGAGTGGGCTGCGATAAATTCTCTTCATGGATAGAGGGGGACATAATCGAAGCATTCAAATTTGTTACTAAAAAAAGAACATTAACTCAATAATTAAATAACTAAATTAATTAATCTTTATTTCTATCTAGAATTAATAAAGTAGGGAATAATATACAAGCACCTAATTGTATAAAAATATTATTTTGCTGAAATTCATTTCCATTTGCAATTCTGGCAAGCATTATTAAAAGTCCCAAAAATGCAGAACCACTAAAAGCTATCCACAATATCCTCCTTAATCCCTTGAAAGGAGCTTGGGTTTCCTTTAATAATTTCTTTTTTAATTCAGGATCTATTTTTGACATTAATAATTTAAATTATTAACTTAAGTTTATATGAAAATATTAATATTTTATTTTTGCCGGTATAGCTCAGCGGAAGAGCAACTGTCTCGTAAACAGTAGGTCATTGGTTCAATTCCAATTATCGGCATTTTTAAAGCAAATTCAAAAAAATGATTGATAGAATTTTAAAACTTAAATATCTGCCTAAACTTTTAATATTTATTCCTCTTATTTTTTCCTTTGGAAAAAAAAGTTACATAGCTTTTGATGAAGGATTTTATGCACTTCAAGCTAGATGGATATTGGATAAAGGTAACTGGATAATTCCTCTTTGGTGGGACGAATATGTTTTAGATAGAACAATAGGATTACAATTTTTACTTGGCAAATCGCAGGAAATATTCGGAAGAAATATGTTTGCCGCATATCTACCTACGACAATCGCTGCAATATTGATGCTATTCATTACTTACAAATTACATGAAGAATTTTTTAATAAAAAATATGCAATTATATCGCCCCTAATACTTGCTACAACATATCTTTGGTTTGATTACTCACACTTAGCTACTCAAGATATTATTTATTCATGTTTAGTTACTCTTGGTGTTTTTTCTTTAGTAAAAATAAAAGATAAAGATAACAAATTTTATATTCTGCTTTTTGGAATTTGGATTGGATTGTCTTTTATGATGAAAACTTTTTTAGTATTTATACCTTTAATATCACTTACCCCATATTTGTTTATAAAAAAAAATACTATATTCAATAAATTCTTTTGGATTGGACTTCTTATTGGATTTGTTCCGTTTTTATCTTGGGCGTTATCTATTAACCCTTACTTAGATAAAAATATTATTTTTTACTTACTTGAAAAATTTACCATACTCTCGAATAAAAATACTTTTACAAATCCTTTCTACTATTATTTATGGAATGTTCCTGTGACTTATCTACCATGGAGTATTTTTGCCATTTTTGGCATAATTTATAATTTATATGAAAGTAAGGAGAAGAAACAAATTCTTTCCTTTTTCCCTTTAGTTTTGATAGGAATTCTAAGTATTTTTTCTACAAAAACACCCTACTACACTCTACAGATCTCGCCAATTCTTGCACTCAATACTTATACAGGAATAGGATATTTATTTAACTCTATAAAATTTAAGCGAATTTTTATATTTATCACTTCAAGAATTGTTCCATTACTAGTATTCTCTCTGACTTGCATATATTATTTTTTCTTTAAGAATATAAGCAACTTAAACTTTAAGGAAAATGCATTTCTAGTTATTGGATTATTATTTTTTGGACTATCTTGGTCATTTATAAAACATAAAAACTCATTCAGAGAAATAATAATAATACTCATAATTGGGCCTTACTTATTAACTTCATTTCTTTTGCAATCAGGATTATTTACTGATAGATCTAGAGAACTAAGGGAAACAATGGAGTACGTATCATCTCTTGAAATTGTAAAAGATAAAGAGATAAAGGTAGATAAAAGTGGAATAAAAAATTCAAGATCTCAATCAAAAATCATAAGAATTTCTTTATTAACTCCTAAACTTGGTGAGGGTTTAGAGAGTATTGAAAAGTTAAAAAAGTCAGAATTGGCATGGTCAACTATAAATAAAGAAATTAAAAAAAATAATTATCCCTTTGAAGTTATATATGAAAACGAAACTTTAAATCCATGGAGATTAATAATAAAAAAGTAAATAATCCCTATATACTAAAGTGGCTTTATCAAACTTCATAAGGTAATGAAATCTGTTAATACTTGGGATTTGACAAATAATAAACTCCATCAATTATTTAAAGAAAATAATGAATTTATTTCAATTAGAGTTAGGGGTAATACTTGGGAACCAATAACTAGATGGCTAAGATTGGATTCAAGAGTTTTTAGAGAAACTACAAGCAAAGCACGAATAACTTTATGCGATATTGAATCTCTAGCAGAAATTTATAATTATAGATCAATAAGATGGAAAGCAAAAAAATTAACACCTTTGCCAACCAAACTAATTCCAACTTCTTTAAAAAATATTTTTCGTAAAGTTCCAATAATTAAACAATTAGCCTATGAATTAGAAATATTTTTTTATAAGTATAATGAAAATCATTCTAAAAATTTAATTTCTATCGTTATTCCTGCAAGAAATGAAGCTGGTAATAAACAACTTTTAATAAATGCATTGGATAAATTTAAAAAAATACCTAATGAATTAGAAATTATTTTTGTAGAAGGAAATAGCAATGATGATACATATGAAATTCTTCAAGAGTTAAAAGACAATTTCTCAGATTCATTTAAGATATCTCTTTTAAAACAAACTTCTAAAGGAAAGAAAAATGCGGTTGTAGAAGGATTTAATATCTCTACAGGTGAAACCCTCGCCATAATTGATAGTGATTTCACTGTAGATATTGATGACAGTATTTCAGCTATTATGGAGTCAACTAAAAATGAAAATATTCTCATTAATTGTGCCCGCACAACTTTCCCAATGGAAAAAGATGCGATGAGATGGGCTAACTATATAGGAAATAGACTCTTTGCAATATTTTTATCAATTCTTATAAACAAACCAGTATCAGATTCACTTTGTGGAACAAAAGTTTTTTCAAGAAAATTCTTTAAACTCATGAAAAAAAACGGGAGTTGGGATTCCAAGTCTGATCCATTTGGAGACTTCACAATAATATTTGAAGCTGCTAACAATAATATAAAAATACTTAATTATCCAGTTAGATATTACGCAAGAAAATCTGGAGCACCAAATATATCTCGATGGATTGATGGATTAAAACTTCTCAAAGTATGCTGGATTTATATGATTTCGGATATCTAATTTTAAATATATCTTCAAAAGTATTTTTCTCAAGATTTTTAATTTCACCGAATTAGTTATAAAGTAGTTAGATTCTTTATGAATATAGATTCATTAGAATTTATGGTATGAATTTTAATTTCCACTTCAAAAAATTAAATAAAAAAGAATACCATAGAAAATGCTATGGGAAAATTCTTACTGTAAGACTTCCATGTAATCCAATATTTCCGATAGGGCCGATTTACTTAGTAGATCATATTCATAAATGTTTTCCAAACATAGAGCAGCAATTTATTGATCTAGCGATAATTCCGTCTAATAAAGTTTCTAAATATTTATGTAGAAAAATTGATCAATTTAGACCTCATCTTATTATTTTTTCATGGAGAGATATACAAATTTATGCACCTGTCGATGGCAGAAGTGGAAATCCCTTACAAAATTCTTTTGAAGTTTTCTATTCAAAAAATATCTTCAAGAAAATAAGGGGTTCTTGGGGTGGATTAAAATTAATTGCATCTCATTATGGAGAAATATATAGAAATACTTCTTTAGTCAAGATTGGACTTAAAAGAGCAGAAAAATACAACAAAAATGTAAAGGTAATTTTAGGAGGTGGAGCAGTTAGTGTTTTCTATGAACAATTAGGAAATCTACTTCCAAAAGAAACTGTAATTTCAGTTGGAGAGGGAGAAAATCTTATAGAGAAAATTATTAAGGGGGAATCGATAAAGGAAGAAAGATGTTATGTAGCTGGACAAAAACCTAGAAACAAATTAATACATGAACAACCTTTAGGTACTGTTAAAACTGCCTGCAACTACAAATACATTAGATCAATATGGCCTGAATTTAATTGGTATATAGAGGGTGGAGATTACTATGTAGGAGTGCAAACAAAAAGAGGTTGTCCTCATAATTGTTGTTTTTGTGTTTATACGGTTGTAGAGGGCAAGCAGGTTCGCGTTAATCCTGTAAATGAAGTAATTCAAGAAATGAAGCAATTATATGATCTCGGAGTCAGGGGATTTTGGTTTACAGATGCACAGTTTATTCCAGCCAAAAAGCATATTGAAGATGCAAAAACTCTTTTGCAAGCTATTAAGGATCAAGGCTGGAAAGACATTAATTGGGCCGCATACATCCGAGCAGATAATATTGATGCTGAGCTAGCGCAGCTCATGGTGGATACCGGCATGAGTTATTTTGAAATAGGCATTACATCAGGATCACAAGAACTTGTCAGAAAAATGAGATTAGCATATGACCTTAAAACGGTACTAAATAATTGCAGAATGCTAGTCAAAGCAGGTTTCAAAAACCATGTTTCAGTCAACTATTCATTTAATGTTTTTGATGAAACGCCAAGCACTATAAGACAAACTATCGCTTACCATAGAGAATTAGAGAACATTTTTGGTGAAGGATTAGTTGATCCAGCTATATTCTTTATTGGTTTACAACCTCATACTCTTCTTGAGAAGTACGCCCTAGATAATAAAATTTTGAAGCCGAATTATAATCCAATGAGCATGATGCCCTGGACTGCAAGAAAACTTTTATGGAATCCAGGTTCATTAGGGAAAAAACTTGGTCAAGTTTGCTTAGAAGCTTTCGATAATAAAGAAGATGAATTTGGTAAAACGGTTATTAACATCCTTGAGAGAGAATACGGAAAATCATCCCTCAATGAATCTTTAAAAGTTCGTCCTCTATCAGAAAGGAAATTAGCTCATTCGAAATAATTAATGCACAATTTATTAATCATCTTTCTCAATTGAACTAGAAATTCCCTTGGACTTTAATGATTCTGAATAGAATTCTGCAGGCTCTAAATCACAAACAATTACCAATCCAACACCAGTATTGTGTGCCTCTAACATTATGGCAATAGCATCTTGCTCGCTTAATTGAGGAACAACTTCTCTAAGTGAAATAGTGACATACTCCATAGAATTAACTGGATCATTGTGAAGTAAGACCTTATATTTTGGAGATTTATTTTTTAACTCAGCAGGTTTCTTTTCAATCACTGCTGAAGTATTACTTGTACTTTGTTCCAACTTTATAAATAACATTAAATTTTTTAGAATCTAAATAGTACTAAATTATTATATAGTAATTATTCTTTCCATTGCATCAATTACATTTGATCGTGAATTAAAGGCTGATAAACGAAAATAACCTTCTCCAGACAATCCAAATCCGCTCCCAGGTGTACCCACAACACCAACATTTTGAAGAAGAAAATCAAAAAAGTCCCAAGATGTCATTTGATCAGGAACCTTTATCCAAATATAAGGAGCATTATCTCCACCATAAACCTTATACCCTGCAGTACTAAGTTTATTTTTCATAATTTTTGCATTTTCCATATAAAAATCAATTAAATCTCTAACCTCTTTTTTCCCTTCAAGAGAATATACAGCCTCTGCTCCTCTCTGAACGATGTAACTTACTCCATTGAATTTTGTAGATTGTCTCCTATTCCAAAGAGACCATAAATCTATTTCCTCATTTATTGAGCTCAAACCTTTGAGATGTTTAGGAATTACAGTAAAAGCACATCTCACTCCAGTGAATCCTGCATTTTTTGAAAAAGATCTAAATTCAATAGCGCAATGATTTGCTCCCTCAATCTCATATATTGAATGAGGAAGATCCTTATCTTGAATAAATGATTCATAAGCTGCATCAAAAAGTATTAGAGATTTATTTTGTAGAGCATAATCAACCCACTTTTTCAATTCTTCCTTTGTAATCGTAGCTCCAGTTGGATTATTTGGAAAACAAAGATATAAAATATCAACTTTATTTTTGGGTAATTCTGGAAGGAATTTATTTTCCTCATTTATTGCAAGATAAGTTAAACCTTTATACGTGCCATTTACCAAAGCATCTCCAGTTCTTCCTGTCATTACATTACTATCTACATAAACAGGATAAACAGGATCTGTTACAGCAATTGAATTATCTTTGCCAAGAATATCTAAAATATTGCTACTATCGCATTTGGAGCCATCTGATATGAAGATCTCTTCTGGAGATACATTACAGCCTCTAGAAATAAAATCATGTTCGGAAATTTTTTCTCTGAGCCAGGAATAACCTTGTTCTGGGCCATAACCCTTAAACCCTTCAGATGTCCCCATGTCATCTAAAGCCTTACTCATAGCATCTCTGCAAGCCTTAGGTAGTGGTTCTGTTACGTCTCCTATTCCAAGCTTAATTATATTAGAGCTCTTAATTGATTGAGAATATGTTTTTACCCTTTTTGCGATTTCAGGAAATAAATAACCTGCCTTGAGTTTTAAATAATTGTCGTTTACTTGAACCACTTTAAAAAAATATTTTCACCAATTTAAGGATACTGGATCAACGTGCTTTAGTGGTGATTAGATGTTAATATAATGGTAGTTATGATTAAATCAAGAGATTAACATAGCTATGAATTCAATTTCAAATTATTTGAAAGTCGTCTAAACTCAATACATAGCAGAATCTAATTGCTATTCGTTTTAATTTAAAAAGTAAAATAGTAGCTATAAAAAATTACTTTCTTACAAAGATAAAAATTTGAATCTTTACTTTAAATGATTTTCAAAATTCAAACCATTCGGAATCAATTATATGTCTCAGCAAATAATCATCGCTGAGCAGGCTCGAATTGCAGCACTACTCACAGATGATCGAGTTGATGAATTAATCGTCGCACAAGGTCAATATCAAATTGGCGATATTTTTTTAGGAACAGTTGAAAATGTTCTCCCTGGCATTGATGCTGCATTCATTAATATTGGTGAAAGTGATAAAAATGGATTCATACATGTATCAGATCTTGGTCCATTAAGACTCAAAAAAGGTTTATTAGGAATAACTGAATTACTAGAACCAAAACAAAAAGTTCTAGTGCAAGTAATAAAAGAACCAACTGGATCTAAAGGACCTAGACTCACTGGGAGCATTTCAATACCTGGCAAATACCTGATATTGCAACCATTTGGTCAAGGAATAAATATTTCTAGAAAAATCAATACAGAAACAGAAAGAAACCGTTTAAAAGCTCTTGGAATTTTAATGAAGCCACCCAGCACAGGTTTACTATTTAGAACAGAAGCAGAGAACATAAAAGAAGAAATACTTATTGAAGATTTAGAAAATTTAATTCAACAATGGGAAAATATTTTAAAAGTTTCTGAAACTTACAATCCACCGAACTTAATTAATAGAGATGATGATTTCTGTCTTAAAATTTTAAGAGATCATATTAAATCATCAACCAAAAATATAATTGTCGATAGTAAATCTTCCATTGAGAGAGCAAAAGAATTTTTAAAAAATTATGAATCAAATATCAGTGTTGAATTTCATGATAACGATTTAAACCAACATATTTTAGAAAATTATGAAATTAAGAAAACAATACAAAAAGCTCTTCAACCCAGAGTAGAACTTCCTTCTGGAGGTTATATAATAATTGAGCCGACTGAAGCTCTAACAGTAATTGATGTAAACTCTGGTTCATTTACAAGATCTGCTAACTCAAGACAAACTGTTTTGTGGACTAATTGCGAAGCAGCAGTTGAAATCTCAAGACAAATGAAATTAAGAAATATTGGTGGAGTTATCGTAGTAGATTTTATTGATATGGAATCTAGAAGAGATCAATTTCAGTTGCTTGAGCATTTTGCTTCAGCAATAAAAGATGATTCTGCTAGGCCGCAGATAGCCCAGCTTACTGAATTAGGTTTAGTTGAATTAACAAGAAAAAGACAAGGTCAAAATATATATGAATTATTTGGTCAAAAATGTTCTGCTTGCAATGGTACAGGTCATATCGAAAATAAATTGAATTATGAAATTAATAATTTAGAAACTAAAAATTTCGAAGAAAAACCTATTAAATCAAACAATGTAAAACAAGTATTTATGAATACTGCTCAGTCAACTGATAAGCAGGAAAAAATAATTGAAAAAGAAATTCTTAATCCCAAGAATTCCAATAATGATGATTTTTCTACTAATAAAGAAAATGATAATGATGATTTGAACAAATTAAATTCAAAAGAAAAAAATATAATCACTATTGATCTTACGAATGATGAAAAAATTGTTTTCAGTCAATTAGGTATTAATCCACTAATAAAGTTGGGGAAAGAATATTTGTCCAGCAATAATTTCGTGCGTTTGAAAGACAATAGTAAAGAAAAAACCTCAGATAATAAAAAACCAAAAGCCAAAAAAGTTAAGCAAATATCAAAGAATAGGGAACCAGAAGAGATCAAAATCACAACTGCAGAAAATGCGAATACTAATGATAAATCAACTAAAAAAAATAACGAGAATAAAGAAGTTGATTTTTTAGATAACAAAAGTGAAATTGAACCCACAGATGATATAAACAATTCAAGAAAAACAAGAAGAAGATCATCAGCAAGTATTGAATAAAATAACTGAAGTTGGAATAGATGAAGTTGGAAGGGGAGCAGTTTTTGGTCCAGTATTTTCAGCAGTTGTGGTATTGACTAAAAAAAGTAAATGCATACTTAAACAACTAGGAGTAAAAGATAGTAAAAAATTAACTCCAAAAAAAAGAAAATTTCTTTCGCAGGAAATTTTAATACTTTCTTCAGATTATGGAATTGGACAATCCTCGGTGAGAGAAATAGATAAACTTGGAATTAGAGTTGCAACTGAACTTTCAATGATAAGAGCATTAAAAAAATTAAAAGAAAAGCCATCTGAAGTAATAATTGATGGTCCATTATTGTTGCGACCATGGAACGGAATTCAAAAAAATATAGTTTCAGGCGATTCTAAATTTACCTCAATAGCTTCAGCAAGTATAGTTGCAAAAGTAGCTCGCGATAACCTAATAGAAAGGTTAGAAAAAAAATATTCAGGATACTTCATATTTAAAAATAAAGGTTATGGTACCAAGGAGCATCTGTTAAGTATTGAAGAAAATGGGATCACTGATCTTCATAGGAAAAGTTTTTTAAAAAAATCAAATCTTATTTAATTCACACCAATCAAAAAAATCTTTAACTAATTGCTGCTGAACTCTGGACTTAATACCCAACAAAATACCATTCAATACTGATTGACCAGTAGATTCCAAAATTTTCTTTGGAACCAGCTTTAATAAAGGAGGCTGGCTTACAGAAACCCCCAAAAGTGCCTCACCCTCCAGTCCAATATCAGTTGCTTCCAGATTCGCTTTCAAAATTAGATTAAAATCTTCTACTATCCCCAAACCCTCCAATGTGCTATCAAGAGCACTCATTCTTAATATTCCATCTTTATTCTCTACCGCAATTGAAACAACAGGGTTAATATCTAATTGAAAAACCTTAAAACTTGTTACTGTATATTTGTACCTACCTTCCCCTTCAGCGTCTAATTTTTTGGAGTCTAGCATTGCTCCAACAACTCTTTCTTCTTCCAAAAGATATTTAGAAAGATATTCTTTATTTCGTGTTACAGAAAGTTTAAGTTTCTGTTTAGCATCAAAAGATAATAGCATTTCCTATATTTCTCCAATGCTTACTTGATCTCTTTTTTTCTTACAATTAATCATGGGCAAACAAGTTGCATATTTAGGTCCCAAAGGGACATACGCAGAAAAAGCAGCTCATATATTATCAAAGCTTGTCAATTTTCAGTCACCTATATTTGTACCATGTAATGGGTTACATTCGGTTATTAGATCAATAGCCTACAACAATTGTGATGCTGCGGTAGTTCCTATTGAAAATTCTGTAGAAGGAGCAGTTACTGCAACTCTAGATGCTCTTTGGAAATTTCCTAATTTATTCATTAATAAAGCGATTGTTTTACCCATAAATCATGCATTGATTAGTGATGGAGAAATTCCAATCATCTCAGAAGTATTATCTCATCCGCAAGCATTAGCTCAATGTTCAGAATGGTTATCTGAAAATCTACCAAATGCGATCCCTCTCCCAACAAATTCAACATCAGAAGCAGTTCATATGGTTAAGGGGAGTAAATTTAGAGCAGCTATTGGTTCAAAATCATTAATTAAAATTGAAGGACTTAAAGAACTTGCCTTTCCCATTAATGATGTCCCAGGTAATTGCACTAGATTTGTCTTATTGAGCAAAGAGCCAAATTCTTGTTCAGCAAATCTTGCCAGTTTTGCTTTCTCATTAATCTCAAATAAACCTGGGGCTTTACTTAAAGCTTTAAATTATATTGCAGATTTAGGATTTAATATGAGTAAAATAGAGTC
>CACGGY010000023.1 GCA_902572675.1 uncultured Prochlorococcus sp.
CTCAATAATGTCCTGCCATGAGTATCTGCTAATTTATAACCAAGTACTCCAAAAAATATATTACTTAAAATAGCTGCTAGGGGTTTGGCAAAAAAGACTTCTCTAGGAAAGGGAATTAATAGTATTGGAGCAAGCAGGAGATTCGCAACTAGCAATCCTAAAATTAATCCCACTGACCTACTTATTAATAAATCCGTAGGCATTGTTCTTATTTGATCAAGAAAAGTCTTTCTAAGTTGAATAAATACAAAACCCGCGGCTAATCCAATAAAAAAACCTATTATTGCTAAAACAATTCTAAAACCTTCTACATTAGACACCTCTTTGAGTATGTCTACCGGCAATAAATCAACTCCAAGCCATCCTGAAGCCGCCCCAGACAATACAAATAAAATTAATACTAAGATATCTGTCATATCTATAATCTACTAGGATTTATTAATTGAGTAAATAAGGATTTAATTTTTTTCGATCCTGAATACTTTTTTGGAGCTTGAAAATGTACTTAGATTATGAATAAGTTTCCGAGAAGTGCTTACGTACACGTTCCTTTTTGCCATAGAAGGTGTTTTTATTGTGATTTTGCAGTTATTCCATTAGGAAATAAAGTTGAAACTTTAAAAGGTTACGGAAGCAAAACTGTTAAAGAATATTTGTACTTTTTATACAAAGAAATATTGTCAATTAAAAATAAATCACCTCTTTCCACAATTTATATAGGTGGGGGTACACCATCAATTTTGGACCCTCAACAAATCAAAGAGTTAATTGATATTTTTAAAGAAAATTATGGAGTTGACTATGGTGCTGAAATTACTATGGAGGTTGACCCAGCAAGTTTTAATCAAGACGATCTTTATGGATTTATAAATGCTGGAGTAAATAGATTTAGTCTCGGAGTGCAAAGTTTTAATAATCAGATACTTCAAAAGTCTGGAAGGAGACATTTGAGAGAAGATGCTGAACAATCTTGTTTATGGTTAAAGAGTGTATATGATTCTGGGTTAATAAAAAGCTGGAGCTTAGATTTAATTCAAAACTTACCACTAAGTGGCTTTCAAGAATGGCGAGATGACTTGAAAAAAGCAATAATGTTTTCGCCACCGCATATTTCCATTTACGATTTAAATATTGAAAATGGAACTGTTTTTAAAAAATTAGTTTATTCAGGAAAATTAAAACTTCCCAGTGAAGAAGAAGCTTTTAGAAATAGTGAATCAACTCATTCAGTTTTAAAATACTCAGGGTATTCAAGATATGAAATCTCAAACTATTGTTTGCCAGGGCATCAATCAAGACATAATAGAGTCTATTGGAGTGGTTCAGGCTGGTGGAGTTTTGGTCAAGGTTCTACTAGTTCTCCATGGGGGGAAAAGTTTACTAGACCAAGAGTAAGTAAGGAATATAAAGAATGGGTAATTAGACAATACGAACATAATTTGGATTCATCACTCATTAATAAAGATTTTGTTTATAAAGAACTTGATGAGAAAATAATGTTGGGATTGAGACTGAAAGAGGGTATAGATATCTACGAAGTGTTGAGAGAACAAAATTGGGAAAACAAAAAATTTGAAAGTAACTTTAGTAAATTGCTTGAAGAATGGGACAAATTTCTTGAAACAGGACTATTAGTGAGAAACGGGAATAGATTTTTCTTAAGTGATCCAAAAGGAATGGAACTTAGTAATCAGATTCTTATTGGAATGTTTAAGTGGTGGGATGAGATTAATTAAGTCTTTCAGAAGCTACCCATTCTTTTAATTTATCTTGAAATAATTCTTTTCCTTGGATAATTGGTTCGCAAAATGGCGGTTGCACATCATTGAGTCCTAATAAATCTGCCGTAACTCTTACTTGGCCATCGCAATAATTACCTGCACCAATGCCTATGGTGGGGATTTTTAAATTATTTTGTATTTCTTTAGCAAGTAACTTAGGAATATGTTCAAGAACTATTGAAAAACATCCTAATTTTTCAAGAATTGAAGCCTCTTTTTTGATTTTTTCTTGGCTTTCTAAACTTTCTCCTTGTTTCTTTAATCCTAAATTTAAATAACTTTGTGGTGTAAGCCCTATATGACCCATAACAGGTATTCCCATTCTTATTAGTCTAGAAATAACTTTTTGTATTTCTGGTTCAGCGCCTTCTATCTTGACTGCTTTTGCGTAAGTGCTTTGAATTATTTTTCCTGCATACTCAACAGCTTTGTCCTCTCCACATTGGTAAGTAAGAAAAGGCATGTCGGAAACGATCAAAGGTTGTTCTTCAATTTTCTTTTTAAAACCTCTAGACACTGCATTAGTATGATAAATTATATTTTCTAAAGTTAATGGCAATGTGGACTTATATCCTAAACAGACCATTGCTAAGGAATCTCCTACTAAGATGAGATCAACATTAGCTTCTTCTGCAATGGATCCAGATATGGAGTCCCAAGCAGTCAGCGCGATAATTTTTTGAGAATTTTCTTTATATTTAACGAGTTCTGAAGGTAACATAAGTATTAATGTATCTTTTTTAATGAAGAGTTGCTAGGATATCACTGACTCGGCCTTTCGCGGTTTTAACGCCTAAACCTGGTCAGGACCGGAAGGTAGCAGCCACAAGGGATGCTTGAGGCAGGCGAGATAACCGAGTCACTTTATTTTACCTTTTAATCTATATCTTTTTTATTTTGCCTTAACCTCAAAAACTCGGGAATACTAGCGCCTGATTCTTTATTGTCGGAAAAATTATATAAAGTTTGATTTGATAATCTGTTTTTTATTCTTTGTTGTTTTAAAGGTTGATTTGTTTCAAAACCGGTGGCAATAACAGTAACTTGTATCTCACCTTCCATTGAATCGTTAACCGCTTGTCCAACAATTATATTTGCATCCTTGTCTACGACATCACTAATAACTTCACCAACTGCAGTCACATCGTCAAGAGTCATATCTATTCCACCAGTTATATTTACAAGACAACCTTTTGCTCCATCAATTCTTCCCGCTTCTAGTAAAGGGCTATTAATCGCAGCTTGTGCAGCTTCCATAGCCCTAGATCGACCAGATCCAATCCCCATTCCAAGAAGTGCTGTACCAGCTTCTGTCATGACTGATCTAACATCAGCAAAGTCAAGATTAACTTCGCCAGGGCGTGTAATTACTTCACTTATACCTTGAACTCCCATTCTTAAAACATCATCAGCATTCCTGAATGCTTCCTGAATAGAGGCACCTGCAGAAACTTCTTTTAAACGATCATTTGGGATAACAATAAGAGTATCAACATTTTCTGCTAATCTCGCAATTCCTTCTTCTGCTTGACGCATTCTCCTTTTCCCTTCGAAAGAAAAAGGTTTAGTTACTATACCAACAGTTAATGCACCGCTTTGCTTTGCTATTTCAGCAACAACTGGTGCTGCTCCTGTGCCAGTACCTCCACCCATTCCTGCAGCTATGAATACCAAGTCAGATCCTTCTAATGATTGTTGAAGCTCCTCTCTAGATTCTTCTGCAGCCTTTTGACCAATACTTGGATTACCTCCCGCTCCAAGGCCTCTTGTTAAGTTCTGACCCAATTGTACCCTTCGCTCTGCTGAAGATTGTAATAATGCTTGTGCATCAGTATTGAGAACTCGAAATGATACACCTTCTAGATCACTATCAATCATTCTGTTAATAGCATTACTTCCACCACCGCCAACGCCAATAACTTCTATTTTGGCGTTTTGGCTTGGAAGGATTTCTCTTGATTGATCAAAGTTTGGATTGTTACCGAAGCTCATCTCTTAATAGGAATCTAGTACTAGTATTGGGTGCATTATGAACTTACTGAGCTCATCTGTAGGAATTTGTTGAGGAAAATCCTAAAAATATTTATTTATTAAATATTTTGTTTTGAATGCAAAACCCATATCAACACTACAATAATAAAAAAATAATTAATCAAAATACCTTTTCGAATATTAGGGTTTGAACACTTTTATTTTTGGTTTATTGGGATTAGTAAGATCAATATTATCTATTTTTTTTGAAAAGTTATTTTTCTTAAATTCATTTTTAAGATTATTGATTATTTGTAATTGATAGTTGATTAAATTTGGGTTAAATCCTAGGAATATTGTTTTTAAATCTTTTTCTTCAACAGTTAGAAATCCGTTTGGCGAAAAAGTTATTTTTACTAACTCAAATTCATAGTTTTCTTGAGCAACTAAAATTTCAGATAATATATTTTTGAATTTTCCTTTCCAACCAAAGACTTCTAAATTTAATTTGCTCAAAAAATTTTCATCTGTATTCAGTTTATTTATAAAAACTCCTTCTTTATCAATAAAACCTAATATTTTTTTTTCATTCAATATTTTTTCAGCGTAAGCAATAGGAGTTCTTGTTTTGATTTGAACTTTTAAACCAAAAGGCAATATTTGTTTATTTACAGAAACATCTTTAAGCGATAAATTTTTTTTTAATTCTTTTTCTAAAAAATTAGTTTTAATAGCAATTAAACGGATTGGAACTCTCAAAGAAGAATTATCTAGTACATCTTTCTGCGAAAATAATTCACTTCCATAAATCTTAATGTCCTGAATATTAACCTTTTTTAAGGATTGAAGACTTAAAAAGCTTGTTGAAAATAAAAATGCAAGTAGGAATAAAAAACTTCCAAAGTTTATTCGTTTTTGGTTTTTCACAAATCACATCGAGCTTTTTCCATCAATTGGTCCATCCATTCTCGTGCTCGCTCTGCATCTGAAAATGGTACATCCATCTCTTTTCCATCTCCAACTAACCTCAATCTACACTTACCTTGAGATTCACTTGTTAGAGGAGCTTCTCCTGAAGTTAGAGCCATTAATTCAACTAACTCTAGTTTCTTGATTGTAAAGCTATCTTTTTCTTCAAATTTGCCAGCCTCAAATGCGCTCCACCTTAATTCACCATCTTTTAAAGATGCTGCGCTTGAACTATCTAACTTACAAAGTTCAGAACCATTTGCCCAGTTCCTAAAAAGATTTTGCCTTCTTCTCTCTAACCACCCTAGTGCAGTTAATAAAACGAAGATTAACAATAATGGTAACCAAAGAAGTCCATGCAACATTTGATTTGACTTATAAATCCAGAGAGATATCTACCAGTTTAGCCACAAGTTGTTCAATATTTAAACCTGAAGCTTTCCAAAGCATTGGAAACATACTGTTTTTTGTAAAACCAGGAATTGTATTTATTTCATTTAACAAAATTTTATTTGAAGATTTCTCTAAAAAGAAATCTACCCTCGCAAAACCAAAAATATTTAGTGCTCTACAACTTTGAATAGCAATTTCTTTAATTTCTTTGGTAATTTTAGGATCTATTTCGGCTGGGATGGTTATCTTGTTATTTGCATTATATTTTGAATCGTAGTCATACCAATCAGTATCGTACTTAACCTCCCCAATCTCCGAGGTTAAGAGTTTTGAATTCCCAATTATTCCGCATTCAATCTCTTTTACCTCTAAACCTTCCTCTACTAAAATTCTGGGATCTATTCTCCAAGCCTTTTCTAAGGCTTTTAACAAACCTGATTCATCTATCACTTTAGAAATGCCAAGAGATGATCCTGAGTTACATGGTTTAACAAAAACAGGAAAATTTAAATTATTTAAGATCTCATTAATTAACTTATTTTTTACTTCTTTATCATTGATATTTTCATGTTGAAAAACTAGGTAATTTACTTGTGGAATTTTTAGATTTGAGAAAATTGTTTTCATCATTATTTTATCCATTCCAAGAGCAGAACCAATAATTCCACATCCGACTAAAGGTTTCTTAGTAAATTTCAGTAAGCCATGAATTGATCCGTCTTCACCATTAAATCCATGCATGAGAGGAAACCAAACATCAACATTTTGAAATTCAATTCCTTCAAGAAAGTTAATTTTTTTTTGATTAAAACCGTCTTGTTTTTTTGTTGTATGTTTTTCAATTTCACCTTTTAAGATTTTTTCTGAAAGATCACTATCAAGCCAATCTCCATATCGGTTTATATAAAAGGCTTTTACTGTAAATCTTGTTTTATTTATTTCTGAATTAAAGGCTTGAAAAACTGTTTTTGCAGAGGCTATTGATACTTCATGTTCATTAGAATACCCACCAAATATTAACCCAATACATTTTTTCTTTCTCGCAATCATTGAAAAAAAATTAAAGGCAAATTTCACCTGTTAAAGAAAAAGGTCTTACTTCATTTATTCTGACATCTATCTCATCTCCTAATGAAAAATTAAAATTAATGTTTTTGGAAATCTCTACGAAAGTTAATCTATTTGTCCTCGTTCTACCCATAATTTGCGAAGAATTTTTCGGATTTAATCCCTCAATTAAAACGCTTTCGATGTTATTGATATACCTTTGATTTCTACTTCTTGCAGTTTTCTCGACCAAAGCATTAATTTCCTGTAATCTAGCTTTTTTTACTTCTTCTGAAAGTTGATTTGACCAAATTGCTGCAGGTGTATTTGGTCTTGGAGAATATGCTGCTGTATTAACTTGATCAAAACCAATATCCGATATAAGTTTCAATGTATCTTGATATTGTTTTTCGGTCTCTCCTGGGAAAGCAACTATAGCGTCTGCTGTAATTGATGCATCTGGCATTAGTGATCTTATATTATCAATGATATTTTTATACTTTTTGATAGTATATCCTCTAGACATTTGCTTTAAGATTTCGTCATTTCCACTTTGGAAGGGAATATGGAAATGTTCGCAGACTTTATCAAGTTCATAACATGCTTGAATCAATCTTTTTGAAAAATATCTTGGATGACTAGTAGCGAATCTTATTCTACGAATTCCTTGAACATCATGAATGTAATACAAAAGGTCAGTTAGAGTATTTTCTTTTCTCCCCTCTTTTGTAGTTCCTGGAAGATCTCTTCCGTATGCATCAATATTCTGTCCTAAAAGAGTAATTTCTTTAAAATTATCATCAGCTAATTTTTGGATCTCACTTTTTATCGCATTTGGATATCTTGATTGCTCTTTCCCTCTTACAGAAGGAACTACACAATATGAACATCTTTCATTACATCCATATATGATATTCACCCACCCGCAAATGGAGCTCTCTCTTCTAGCACTTGTTATATCTTCAGAAATGAAGGTTTCTTCTGTGGCAGCAACTTGATTCCCCAAATCAACTTTCCCTAGAAGATTCTCTAGGTTGTTTACGTGTTGTGGCCCCATTACTAAATCAAGTTCTGGGACTCTTCTTAGCAAGGACTCACCTTCTTGCTGAGCGAGGCAACCTGCAACAACAAGTTTCAGGCTAGGAGTTTTGTGCTTTCTTTTTGCTTGTCTTCCAAGAAAGCTATAAACTTTTTGTTCCGCATTATCTCTGATAGTACAAGTGTTGTACAAGACTAAATCAGCATTTAATTCATTATCTGCTCTGGTGTATCCCATTTTCTCTAATGTCCCAGCCATTCTCTCAGAATCAGCCTTGTTCATTTGGCATCCAAATGTGGTTATCCAATAACTACCAGTAGTTGAATTCTTTTGAAATTTTTTTTCGTCTGGTTTTGTTCTTGTTAGCACTTTGCTAGGAATTTTTTATGATTCTTTTATTCAAAATTACAAGTTAAATAATTTTGCTGCAATTTTTTTGAGGGCGAGCGAGGGGATTCGAACCCCCGAATAGCGGCGCCACAAGCCGCTGCCTTAACCACTTGGCGACGCCCGCCTCACATTTATAAATTTAACAACTCAAGGGTAATTTTTCATAGTTATTTTTATCTTTTAGCGAAATTTGAATTATTTTTCTATTCAGTAAAGTTTTTTAATGTTTTAAAATAAAAGAAAATTAAAAAATTTGATTAATTCCGGCACGGCAGAAGTTCTTATTCCCAGAAGCCTATGTTTAATAGAAGATTTTGATAACCTCAATATTGATGTAGAGGATTTATGTTCAGTTTCCATAAATTGGAAAGATGGTGTTGTTACTGAATTAAAACCCTTAAAAAATAAAGATAAAAAAGCAAAAAATATTCTTTTTCCAAGATTTGTTGAGACGCATTCGCATTTTGATAAATCTTTTATATGGGAAGATTTTCCTAATTTGAAATCCAACTATGGAGGAGCATTATCATTAAATCTTGAAGAACATAAAACTAGAACTACAGATAAGGTTTTAGAGAGAGTTGAGAAATCATTAAAACTTGCCATAAAAAATGGATACCGAGCTATTAGAAGCCATATTGATACATACGAAACTCAATCGAGTGATATTTGGATTGAACTTTTTGAATTACAAAAAAAATTTTCATCTGAGTTGACATTACAATTTGTTTCTCTAGCTCCATTGGAATTCTGGGATACACCTAATGGAGAAAATTTAGCAAAAATATTTTCCTCTAATGGCGGTATTTTGGGAGGGGTCATCGTCCCTCCTTTTAATAAAAAAGATACAAGTCAATTTCTCTCAAAGATGCTTCTTCTAGCGAGGAAATATAATTTAGAAATTGATTTGCATATAGATGAATCAATTATTGAGCCAGGAGCAGGAATAAAAGTTTTATTAGAGACAATCGAAAATTTAAAAATTAATAGTATTCCTATTACTTGTAGTCATTTGAGTAGTCTAATTTCTCTAAGTCATAGTGAGATTCTAAATTTAGGAGAAAAAATGGCTGAGAATAATATTAAGGTTATTGCTTTACCTCTAACAAATTTTTGGCTGCTCAATCGAGACAATAAAACTACCTCATTAAAAAGACCAGTTGCGCCAATAAAGCAATTACAAAAATCACACGTGGATGTATCTCTAGGAAGTGATAACGTTCAAGATCCTTGGTACCCATTTGGTAATTTTGATCCTTTTTATATGTTGTCTTGCTCAATACCTATGCTTCAACTAAGTCCATGGGAGAGGATGACTCTATCTTCAATTTTCTTAGCTCCAAGCAGATTATTAAATTTAAAATGGGATGGTTTAATTAAGGAAGGTTGCCCTGCTGATTTCATAATTTTAGATGCACAAAAATGGGCAGATGTTTTTTCAAGTAATTTAAAAAGAAAAGTATTTATAAAAGGCGAATTACATTCCTAATCGATTAACTTATATGTAAGGTAAAAAATTTTTATTGATGTCATCAAATAATCAAAAATTTATAGACAAACTCAGGGATGTAAGCAACCTAGAGATTATTGAAAGTAAATCCGACGTAAAAAGACTTTCAAAAGATTTTTATAATTACTCTCCAATCCTTACTGAAAAATTAGACGAATGTATTGCTGATTTGGTGGTAAGACCTAGTGATCACAAAGCGGTAATGGAAGTAGCAGAAACTTGTTGGGAGTTTTCTTTCCCACTTACTTTAAGGGGTTCAGGTACAGGTAATTATGGACAAGCTGTCCCATTGTTTAAAGGAGTTGTAATGCAGATGAGTCACTTTAATAAGTTAGAAGAATTTGATCCAGATACAGGTTTTGTAAAAGTACAATCTGGCTGTGTTATGGGAGATTTGAATAAACAATTAGAGAAATATGGGAGGGAATTGAGGTTACTTCCTAGTACTTGGAAAACTGCAACAATTGGAGGTTTTATTGCAGGTGGATCAGGAGGTATTGGGTCCATTAGGTGGGGATTTTTAAGAGATCCAGGAAATCTTATTGGTTTAGAGGCAGTGACAATGAATGAAAAACCTGTATTTTTAAAATTTGATGCCGAAGAATCTGAACCCCTAAATCATGCTTATGGGACGAATGGAATAATTACTTCTTTAATACTTGCTACTGATATCAAACGTAAGTGGTATTCAATAGTCATCGACTGTATTGAATTTGAAAAAACAATAGAAATATTAAAAACTCTTACGAGCGCAGCAATTGATCTGAAACTGGGAGCAATTCTTGAAGAAGAAATTGTAGATCAAATGCCAAAATGGTTTAAAAGTAATTCTAGAAGTCATAAGATATTAATTCAATCTACTCTTGGAGGAACAAAAACCATAGATCTAATTTGTAAAAAATTCAAAGTTGAATCTACTCTACTTGGGGAAGAAGAAAAACTCCTCAATGGAATTTCAGAAGTCGTATGGAATCATACCACTCTTCATATGAGGTCAAGGGATAAAAATTGGACGTATTTACAGATGCTTTTGCCACTTAACAATGAACTAGAATTGATTATTTCTTTGAAAAAAAAATGGGGTAGAAAAGTTCTTTGGCATTTAGAGGCAGTTTCTCAACAAGGAACACCGCGAATAGCCGCTTTGCCTGTATTAAGGTGGAATGGGATAGATGAATTAAATGAAATAATGGAAGATTGTAAGAAACTTGGTGCGTTTATTTTTAATCCCCATGTTTTAACTGTCGAAGGCGGAGGGCTAGGAGTGGTTGACGCAGATCAAGTAAAAGCGAAATTAAAATTTGATCCTAAAGGGCTTTTAAATCCAGGAAAATTGGAAGGTTGGGAAGTGAAGGAACAATTTAATATTTAATATTTCTGGTTATTTGCAAATTTAATAAATTCAGCAACTAAAAAAATAGAACCTGTTAGAACTGGATGAATAGGTGGCCATTTTTCTAGGGAAAATAAATACTCTATGGCAAGTTCAAATGTTCCAAATTCTATTGTTTTTTGAAAGTCAATTTCTTTAATCTGAGAAAGATCTTTTAATTGCCAACTAGGTTGGTTTGGAACTGGCACAAGTAATAAGTGATCATTTTTCTTTAGAAGTGTTTTTAATATTGCGTAAATATCTTTTTGTCTTTGGACACCTAAAATCCAATAAATTCCTTTATCTTCATTCTTCCAATTGCGCCGTTCATAAGAGAGTGCTTTTGCAGCAGGATAATTATGCGCACAATCTACAAGAATTTCTTTATTGAAATAATTTATTATTTCTAGCCTCCCATTCCAAGCTGTCTTTTTAAGACCTTCAGATATGTGTTTTCCTTTAATATTAAATCCCAACTTATTAAGCGCTTCAATTGCTCCAACAGCTACTGAAGCATTTTGCTTTTGGAAAATTCCCTTTAATCCAAGCTCATAGCTTTTTGAAATTGAATCCTTCCAGATAATTTCTGCTCCAACCTCTTTAACTTTTTTGGTTATTAAATTTTCAACTTTACTATTTTGATTGCATGAGATGACTATTGAGTTTTTTTCAATAACTGCTAATTTTTCTTTGGCAATTTTTTCAATCGTATCTCCAAGAAATTCTTTGTGGTCTAAGCCAATATTCCCAATAGCAATTATTGGTCTAGATTTATGCGCTGTTGTCGCGTCTAATCGTCCCCCTAAGCCAGCTTCAAGAATGAGCAATTCAACTTGCTTTTCATCAAAAAAATTTAGTGCGCAGCAAATGATTTTTTCAAAAGGAGTTAATTTATATGTTGAAAATTTTTTTTCTATTAACCTATAGATTCTCTCAAAATCAGTTTTGTTAATATTTTTTTTCTGAACTCTAATCCTCTCACATATATCAAAAAGATGAGGAGATGTGGTTACACCAAAATTTTTTTTAGCTTCAAAAAGTATACTTTCTAGATATGCCGCGATTGACCCTTTCCCGTTGGTTCCAATAATTTGTATTGCAGGGATATTCTTGCAAGGATTACCAAGTTCTTTAAGTGTTTTTTTTATTCTTGATAATCCCAGATTAATATTATCCCTTTCAAATTTGGGCGATAAAAATTCAAAAATTTTAAAATTTTCATTTTTCAAAATTTAAATTGCTGCAATTCTTCAAAAATTGAATTTAGTTTATCCAAAAGAATATTAATTTCTCTTCGCGATATAACAAGTGGTGGAACTATTCTTACAACATTTCCTCCGGCAGGAACTAAAAGTAATCCTTTATCAAAAGCTTTTAATGTAATTTTTTTTGCATCAGCAAAATCATCATTTATAACAAGACCTTGTATTAAACCTAAACCTCTTTTAGCACTAATAATATTTGGAAATTTTCTTGACAATTCTTCAAACCCAGCGCTTAATTGTTCCCCTCTTAGAAAAACATTATTGATAAGATTTCTTCTGTTTATTTCCTCTAATACAGTTAAGGCAGCCTTACATGCAAATGGGTTGCCTCCAAAAGTGCTTGCGTGATCTCCTGGAGAAAAAATGTTAGCTTTTTCTTTCACTAATAATGCTCCAATTGCATGACCACCTCCTAATCCTTTAGCAAGAGTGAATCCATCAGGTTCAATTCCAAAATTCTCGTAACCCCACATTTTTCCAGTTCGCCCTACCCCACTTTGGACTTCATCAAAAATTAGAAGGGAATTATATTTATCACATATATCTCTTAGTCCTTTAAAAAATACTTTACTTCCAGGAATCACACCACCTTCTCCTTGTATTGGTTCAACTAAAACACCAGAAATCTTTTGATCATTATTATCACAATCTTCAAATAATTTTTTTACCGAATCAAAATTGTTAAATTCAAAAAACTTAAACCCTCTAATCATTGGTTCGAATCCTTTTTGATATTTGGGTTGACCAGTCGCACTCAAGGCTGCCAATGTTCTGCCATGAAAGCTGGATTCTGCTGCAAGAATTATTGATTCTTTACCTTCATTTGTGGTATTTCCAAATTTCTTAATTAGTTTAATAGCTGATTCATTTGCTTCTGCGCCACTGTTGCAGAAAAAAACACTTTCAGCACAACTCATATTCGTTAAAGTCCTGCTTAATTGTTGTTGTTCTTCAATGTTGTAAAGATTTGAAATGTGTTGAATCTTTTTTAGTTGGGTTGTTAGCCTTCTTCTTAAAACCCCATCACTATGTCCAAGACTACAAGTTGCTATACCAGCAACTGCATCAAGATACTTTTTACCTCTTTTGTCCCATAACCAACAACCTTTTCCTTTTTTAAAAGTTATATCAAATCTATTATAAGTATTCATTAAAGTGGGAGCGGTCGGACTTGAACCGACATACCCGAAGGTGCCGCATTTTGAGTGCGGTGCGTCTACCAATTCCACCACGCTCCCAAGGCTTTTGCAAAATAATTAACTTTTTTATTATAACAAAAATCATTTTATTGACTATGCGATTAGTGAATATGGGAAACTTATTAAATTTACTTTTGTTATTAGTTAAATTCTTCATTATAAAAATATAGATTAATATTCATTGGATTTGCTGACAAGAAATAAGAAAAAAACGTAAAGTTAAGCATAAACGTCACATTTTTGTACCTAAAAGCAAAAAAAAGTCTATTTTTATAGGAGATAGCTTCATAATTAGTAATATTATGCTATATTTAACAAAAAGATTAATGTCTCAAATTAAAGCAAAAGAACTATCTCTAAAATTTGTCCCCTACCTTTTTGTTGCAGTAACCATACTGACAGCATTTGGAACACAGGGTGGTACATGGACATGAATCAATTTAAATTTAGTGGTTTAAATAAAATCTGGTCCAATCGCTTTTTAGTATTGTTTTTATTGTTTTTAG
>CACGGY010000024.1 GCA_902572675.1 uncultured Prochlorococcus sp.
TGCATGGAGTTTAGCTAATTATGATGACCAAATTGTATTAAAGCCGCTAATAAGTGCTTTGAAGAATGATGTTGCGGCAGTCAGGTTGTGGTCTTCTAGTTCTTTAGCTGAAATTGGAAATGTTTCTTTGGAAAATGCTCAATTAGCAGCCGAACAACTTTTAATAAGTTTAAAGATCGATAATGAAGCAGGTGTTAGAAGTAATTGCATTTGGTCATTGTGTCGGTTGTATGAAAAATTAAACAATACATTCCAAGAAAGTTTCGTTGATGAATGTACGAGGATAGCCCTTTTTGATAAAGAGCCA
Organism: uncultured Prochlorococcus sp.; assembly: GCA_902572675.1. Lineage (GTDB taxonomy): Bacteria > Cyanobacteriota > Cyanobacteriia > PCC-6307 > Cyanobiaceae > Prochlorococcus_A. The sequence goes on from CACGGY010000024.1 coordinate 308, forward strand.
TCCGTTATGGAAGAAGCAAAAACTGCCTTGGATTCAATGGGCATGCAAGGTTTTTATAATTAACTTATCAAATATTCAATATAAAAATTAAAATAAATTAACTTGTACCAACTGAAACAAAATATTTTCGTTATTCTATATAAAGTAAAAGTACTTAGTACTTGAATTTAATGCCTCAAAAAACATTGAGATTCAAAATTCATCAAGATGGAAGAGTTGAAGAGACTGTTGATGGATTCGTCGGTAATTCATGCAATGAAGCTACTAAAAATCTAGAAGAAGCTTTAGGTAAAGTAACAGTTAAGAATAAAAAATCTGATGCTTTCATCTCTAATCAAAATGAAAAATTTCAACAACTAAACAACGAATCTAATGTCACATTTTAGTACTATTAAAACTCAGCTTAAAAAAGCCGAACCATTGATTAATGCCTTACATCACCTTGGTTATACAATTAATCAAGAAGAAAAGTTTGTAAAAGGCTATAGAGGTAAGTTTACTGCAGTTGATATTAGTATGAATTTACCTGGTGATACTAAAGTTGGATTTAAGTGGGACAATAATTCAAATGCCTATGAACTAGTCACTGATCTTGATTTATGGAAATTTGAAATTCCAGTTGAGAGATTTATTTCTAAAGTTACACAGATGTATGCTTATCAGACAATAATTTCCCAATCTAAAGAGGATGGATATCAACTTGTGGAACAAACAAACCAAGATGATGGTTCTATTGAGTTGGTTCTTACCAAGTGGGATAGCTGATTCCAGAATATGGATTCTATCGATCCATTTTACCAAGATAAGGTTGATATAGAAATTTCAGGCTTTGAACCAGTCTTAGGTGGTCAGTTAGCTGAAAAAGCTGTTTGGGTTGATGAGGCTAAATGTATTGGCTGTAGATACTGTGTCCACGTTGCATCAAACACTTTCATGGTTGATGAATTTCATGGTAGGAGTCGTGCTGTTAGACAAGATGGAGATAGTGTTGATCTTATACAAGAAGCAATAGACACATGCCCTGTTGACTGTATTCACTGGGTGAAGTTTGAAGAATTGGATGATTTAGAAAATAGTCTTGATAGGGATATGTTTCAATCATTTGGAAAACCACCAAGGATGAATAAACATTAATTTTTTAAAAGATGCAATATCGAAGATTTGGTAGAACCAATCTGAAGATCCCTATTTTATCTCTTGGTGGTATGAGATTTCAAAAAAGTTGGGAACAATTAGATTTTTCTGAGATTTCATATCAAGAACAAAATAAAGTAGAAAATATTTTGAATTTGGCAAACAAATATGGCATAAGTCATGTCGAAACTGCTAAGTATTATGGGACTTCTGAGGTGCAATTAGGAATGGGTTTTAAAAATATAGAAAAAATTCCAAACATTATTCAAACTAAGATCCCTCCAAATAGTGATCCAAAAATTTTCAAGAGGGATATCATGACAAGTTTTGAAAAATTAAAAGTTAAAAGAATTGATTTGTTAGCAATACATGGCATTAATACTGATGAACATTTACATCATGCTGTTAAAGATGGAGGTTGTATTGATATTTTAAGAAATTTGCAAAAAGAAAACTTAATTGGATCTATTGGATTTTCAACTCATGGAAAATCTTCACTCATTGAGAAGGCTATATCAACAAACTTTTTTGATTATGTAAATTTGCACTGGTATTTCATCAATCAAGAAAATACGAAGGTTATAAATTTGGCAAAAAAGTATGATCTTGGGGTTTTTATAATAAGTCCCACTGATAAAGGGGGACATCTTCATACTCCCTCAGATAAAATGTTGGAACTTTGTAAGCCACTTCATCCTATAGTTTTTAACGATCTTTTTTGCTTAAGAAATCAAAATGTCCATACTCTTAGTGTGGGGATTGCAAAAGAGACGGATTTTGATTTGCATTTAGAAGCTGTTTCGTTGTTATCAGAATCTGAAAAGTATGTTCCAAAGATAATAAACAGATTAAAGCAGGAATCAATTAATTCTCTGGGTTTAGATTGGCATCAAAATTGGAATAGAAATTTGCCGAGTTGGGAATATACGCCAGGTAATATTAATATTCCCGTTCTGCTTTGGCTTTCAAATTTAATTGATTGGTTGGATATGGAAGGGTTTGCAAAAGCTAGATATCAATTGCTTGGTAATGGAAGTCACTGGTTCCCAGGAAATAACTCTAATTTGTTAGATACGGATGTTTCTGAAGTACAATTATTGAAAGTATTAGAAGGTCACATAAATCCAAAAAAGGTTATAAATAAATTGAGAATTTTAAAAGGGAAGTTTGGAGATAAGGTTGCTAAAAGATTATCAAAAAATTAATTTCATAATGGATTTTTCTCCGGTTTCCCAACTTTTCTTGGGTAAATTTCAGGGCAAAAATTTTTTGGTTCAATAAGAATAATGTTTCTGGTGCCTTTATTTTTTGGTAATAAAATCTTCTTTTTTTCCTTGAATTTTCCTTCTAATACATCTAAAGTTTTATCTAGATTTTTACTCTCTTCATCAGTCCATTTGCCACAATATAGTATACCTAACCCTTCTTTATTTAGCATTGGTAATATATATTCTGAAACTGTTGATGGATTACTCACGGCTCTAGTCGTAGCTATATTGAAGTTATTTCTCATTGACGATTGATGGGCTAAGTTTTCAATTCGATCATTTATTACGTGAACATTGTTTTTGAAATTGATTTCTTTAATTAAGATTTTTAGAGCATCTGTTTTCTTTTTTGAAGAATCAATTAAGTATATTTCTGAATTAGGATGAGTTATGGCATAAGCTAAACCAGGGAAGCCACATCCAGATCCAATATCTAAAAATTTTTTCTTATCAAAATTAATATTAGAGAAAGATTTAAATGCCCAAATACTGTCAAAAACTTGTGATACCCAATAATCATCCCCATCAATTAATCTCGTGAGATTGGTTTTATTATTCAATTCTCTAATTTTAATTTGCAATTCTTGAAACATATTTATTTCTTCTTCATTTAATAAGGAAAAAATTTCTTCTGGAATGTTTTGTTTTTTCATTTAGTTATAAATATCAAATTTAATCAACCATTAAATACATTTTATTTAGAAAAAATTTACTAGAATTAAAATATTAATAAAAAATTATTTTGAAAGGGGAAACTTCCTATTACAAAATTTTAGGTGTAAATGAAAATGCATCAAATCATGAATTAAGAAAGGCATTTTGTAAACTTTCTATTGAATTGCATCCTGATACTACCTCATTAGAAATAGACATTGCTAAAAGTAAATTCCAAGAAGTTTTAGAAGCTTATGAAAATTTAAATAATAGTAATTTGAGGAAAATATATGATGATAAATTAAAGGAGAAATCCAGAAGTAAAAATAATGGCAACGTTTTAAATAATTTAATAATCGACTCTAATAACCATAATTTAATAGGGAATAGAAGACCCTTTTCAAATGGAGAATTGTTTTCTTTGTTTATCTTAATTATAATTATCACTGTTAGTTTAATTGGTTCAATTTTTATTGCGTCTTTTACTGGTAAAGAATTAGATACAATTCCTATCTGGTTAGTAAAATAATATTATTAAAAAAGTTTTGAATCTCCCTAAAAAACCCATTAACCAACATTCACTGCAATCATTGGAATTGTGGCTGACGGATTTAGGTGCTGTGAAGGATGTTAATAATCCATCTAAATGGTACCTGTTACTTTCTAATTGGAATGCAACTATTATTTTTGAACAAGAAGATTTAAGTGTTATTTGGGCAAGTGGAGGACAAGAAACTAAAAGACTATTTTCCTACTGCATTAATAGAGAAGATGTAGAAAATGCAATACTGCAGGGACCTTAAATTTCTATCTAAAGATTGTCTAAGATTTGCCTTATTATCCAGTAACTTTTTTCTAATTGATCATCTGTTATACAGAGAGGCGGCAAGAGGTAAATAACATTACCGAGGGGCCTAATGAATAAACCTTGCTCCATTGCAAGACTCTTTATTGCTTTCCCAATACTATTGAAATAACCTTTTTTGTTCCCAATATCTAAATCGAAGGCAGCAATTGTGCCGCATACCCTTACTTTTTTTGTATAAGGTAAGTTTTTAAATTTAATTAAATGAGATAAATGTTTTTCTTCAAATGAAAGGTATTTTTGTGGTTCTTTTTCTAATAAATCAAGGCTAGCGTTTGCTGCAGCACAACCTAAAGGATTAGCAGTAAAACTATGTCCATGCCAAAAAGTTTTTCTTGGGGAATCATCAATAAAGGATTGAAAAATTTCTTCTTTACATAAAGTTATTCCCATCGGTAAAAATCCACCAGTTAAACCTTTTGAAATACTTATTAAATCAGGTATGATTTTTGCTTTTTGAAACGCAAAAAGACTTCCACATCTTCCAAACCCAGTTAATACTTCATCAGCAATTAACAAAGAATTATTATTGTTTATAATTTCTGATACTTTTTTTATAAACTGAGGCCTAACCATATTCATTCCTCCTGCTCCTTGAACAAGCGGCTCGAGGATTACTGCAACTGTGGGAGTTTTAAGTAAAGTTTCTAATTTTTGGATCGCCTCATTTTCTTTATTTTCTACTTCTTCATCGTTCATCCAAGTTGAAGGCCAGGGGACTCTCCTAACTGGGAACATAAGATTATCGAAATTCTCATTAAAAATATTTCTTTCACCTAAAGCCATTGCTCCAAATGTATCGCCATGATAGGCGCCATCAAAAGCTACTATTTGAGTTCTTGTCTCTCCTTTATTTTGCCATGATTGGAAGGCAATTTTTAAAGCGACTTCCACTGCAGTAGAACCGTTATCAGAAAAGAATAATCTTTCTAGTTTTGTTAATTCACTAAGTCTTTCCGCCAATTTTTTTGCCTGTGGATGTAAAAAATCAGCAAATATAACTTGCTCAAGTTTTTTTGATTGATTGAAAATGGCGTCCGCAATGTATTGGTTACTATGTCCATGAAGAGTTACCCACCAACTACTGATTGCATCTATTAGCTCTTTTTTAGGATTTTTAGTAAATAGGAGGGCATCTTGACCATGAGTTACTTCTATTTGCGGCTTGCTGTTGTTGATTTGTGTAAAAGGTGGCCAAATATTTGGGTGCCAATCTTGATTTGGAGTTTTTGAATCCAAAGATTTCATTTAACTTATTTTTGAGTTTAAAAGTGAGATCAACTTATTCTTGATGTCTAGTTCTTTCCATAGTATATCTAAATTGTTTGAGTCCATTTTTTCGATGTAAGGAAATTCAGCAATTAACGGAATACCACTAAAATCAACTAGAGTTCTTGGATTATCTAGGTGTTTTTCACCATTGACTACTAAACCTAAAATCTCAATATTTCTTCGTTTTAAGGCCTCAATACTAAGCAGGGTATGGTTAAGAGTGCCAAGTGAGCTCTTACATACAAGTATTACCGGAAGATTCCATTGTTTTATTTGATCTATTTGCAAAAAATTGCGCGTTATTGGAACCATTAATCCACCTGCAGTTTCTATAATTAATGAGCCTTGCACTTTTGGCAATCTCAACTTTTCAAAGTTAATAGTTTTTTGATCTATTTCAGCAGCCCAATGAGGAGACAGCGGTTTCGTAAAGACATAAGCTTCTTTGATGATTTTCTCTTTACTTAATTGTGTAAGTTTTTCAACAGTTTGACTATCAGTTTGCGATTCAATACCGCTTTGAATAGGCTTCCAATAAAAGGAATTTAATCCTTTAACGAAAAAAGAGCTTATTAAAGTTTTACCAATATCCGTATCTGTTCCACAAATGATAAATTTGAAAGCACTATCCTGACTTCTCATAATTTCTTTATGATTTGAATCTCAATTTGCCATGAAAGGTTAACTGTATTATTGTAATTCTTTGGCCAAAACTTTTGAATTTTTTTTAACTCCGTTACTGTTTTGTTTTTACAATTTGTTGATTGCGCCCCTACATTTTTAATGCTTCTAAAAAGCTTATATACATCTTCAAAATTTTCAAGATAATTAAACTTTTCTGAATAATGAATTTCAGTTGATTTGAAATCTTTTAATAATTCTTTAGAGCAAAGGAAATCAAGACCACTATATTCAATATCAATTTTTCTACAAGTATCTTTCCATTCAGGAAAACAATTTTTTGTTGGATAAGAAATGATTAAAAAACCTCCAGATTTTAATTTACTAAACCAATTTTTTATTATCTTTTCTGGCTTGTTTAACCAATGGATGCAAAAGTTAGATGTTAATAGAGAACAGTTATTGATTTCAGTAGGTAAATCATTATTCAAATCCCATAAAATTTTTTTGCTAGATAATTTATTCTCAAGAAGCATTTTTTTGCTGAAATCAATTCTGGCTACTTTTTGGGAAGAAAAATTTTTTTCTATTTCATCAGCTAATATTCCTGGTCCTGATCCTAGATCTATCCATTCACCTTTTTTTTGGGGATTTAATTCTTTGATAAATTGAACAATCTTTTTTGCAAAAAATTTCTGAATATTTGAATGCTCTAAATACCGATATGCAGCATCATTGAAATTATTTTTTATTTTCTCATGCCACTTTTTACTATCCATTTTCATCATTAAGTGTATTAAGTAAGATCTCGTATAAATTTAGATTATTCAAGCAATGACCTTGCTGAGCTAATTTAATTAAAATTGGATTCCTATCAAGAGTTTTATTTAAGGAATCTAAGAAGTTATTATTTGATTCGTTGTCTAGAATCAAATCATTTTCTGATTTTATAAAAATAATTTTGCAATCTTTTCTTAAAAATAATGGAATATCTCTATTGATGTAAAGTTGTTTTAAATCACCTAAAAGAAGAGTTTTATTTAAACTCTCTAAACTTTTATAAAAGATATTTTTAAAACTATTATTCATATGATTTGGCATATATGATCTATGTATAAATTCTTTCAACATATCCTTAGTTTCATCTTTTATTATTTTTGTTTCCATTCTTTTTAGAGATTTCAAAATAAAGTTTCTCTTTTTACTTAAAGGAAGAAAATTATTAAAAGAATTTATAAGAACAATATGAGTTGCTTCTTTTAAGATTTTTTTTTGCATTAAATGAAAACCAAATGAATGGCATAAAGTCATTCTGATTTCTTTTTTAGATTCGTTTTTAATCCATTTTGCTTGATAATTATTTGTTGAAAAATAGCCCCTTTCATTATCTTGCCAATGCCAATTATTTTTTAAAAAATCAACTTTATAATCATCCCAGAAATATTTATTTAGTCCCCACCCATGTTGAGTAATAATTTGTTTCATTTAAACTCTTTTAATACGGCAATGAAATTTTTTAACAGATTTAAATCTAAATTTCTTCGTATTGTTATTCTGATTCTTGATTGCCCAACTGGAACAGTAGGGGGTCTTATCGCAATTGCTAAAAACCCATTTTCCTCAAGATATTTTTGTAGATAAATTGCCTTCTCTTCTTGGCCAACAATAATTGATAAAATGTGGGAATCTCCCTGAATTGGAAAACTTAAATTTTTAATAATTTCATCTTTCCATATCTTCGCAGAAGATAACAACTCATTACCCCATTCTTTATTTTCTAAAATTTTTTTTAAACCTTCTAGTGCTCCAGCAGCTAAAGATGGTGCAAGAGCGGTTGTGTACCTAAATGCACCACTTGTTTGGATAAGATATTCAACAATTTCTGAATTGGAGGCTATGAAAGCTCCACCACTTCCAAATGCTTTTCCAAAAGTTCCAGTAATCATAGTTATATCTGAACGGAAATTAAAACTTAAACCCCTGCCTTCAGGTCCCAAGATCCCAATTGCATGAGCTTCGTCAACTAATAATTGAACACTATTTTTGTTACAAATTTCTGTTATTTCTCTGAGCGGAGCAATTGATCCCTCCATGCTATAAAGAGATTCGACAACAACTAAAATGGAATTTTTTGTGGGGTTATACTTAATAATTTTATCTTCTAAATCTTTCAAATTATTGTGTGAAAATCGAACTAGTTTAGCTTGAGCGGCTTTAACTCCAACCAATAAAGAGTTATGAATTAATTTATCTGCTATTATGATGCTATTTCTGTTTGCTAAAGTCTGGATAGCGGCTATATTTGCTTGAAATCCGCTTGGGAAAAGTAATACTTTATCTTGATCAAGCCACTTAGCAAGTTCTGTTTCTAATAATTTATGTATTGGTCTTGAACCTGTAATAAACCTAGAGCTTCCTGAACCAATACCTTCTAACATGCTTATTTCGTAAGCAGCTTTTATTAAATCCTTGTCCCTACTTAATCCAAAATAATCATTACTGCATAAGTCTATAAGTTTTTTATTTTGCGAATTTAAACTTAGAAGTTCGAATGATTCTTTACCTAAAGAAAATGTTTTTAATTTACGGATTCTATTTTTTGGAATTTTTATTTTTTTCATTTTGGTAAAATAAAATATATTGGATTTAATTAAAAAGATTTAGATTTACTCTTAAAGTTTGCAAGGTATTTTTTGTTTATTAATATCTATATAGATCATATATTAAGAAGTTAACTCATCCTCTCTTCAATCACAATTATTGCTTAATTTAGAGGAATATTTCCCCTTTCCACTAGATGATTTCCAATTAGAAGCAATTCGAGCTATTAATAGCGGAAATTCTGTTGTTTTAACGGCACCAACAGGTTCGGGTAAAACATTGATAGGTGAATTTGCTATATACAGAGGCTTATCTCATGACAGTAGAGTTTTTTATACAACACCTTTAAAAGCACTATCAAATCAAAAGTTTAGAGATTTTGCTAATCAATATGGTGATAATAAAGTTGGTCTTTTAACTGGAGATATAAGTATAAATAGAGAGGCACCAATCTTAGTTATGACGACTGAGATTTTTAGGAACATGCTTTATGGCGAATTTGATGAATTTGATGATCCCTTGGAGAATTTAGAATCTGTGATTCTTGATGAATGCCATTATATGAATGACCCCCAAAGAGGCACAGTTTGGGAAGAAACTATAATCCATTGCCCTACTAGAACTCAAATAATAGCTTTATCAGCAACAATAGCCAATGCAGATCAACTACAAAATTGGATAGAAAAAGTTCATGGGCCCACAGTACTAATTAATAGCGATAAGAGACCAGTTCCACTTGATTTTATTTTTTGTAGTGTTAAAGGCCTCCATCCACTTTTAAATAGTAAGGGTAATGGAATTCATCCAAACTGTAAGATTTGGAGAGCTCCTAAAGGGCAGAAAATGAGAGGAAAAGTGGGCAGGATAATGCAGCCAAAGTCTCCCTCAATCGGCTTTGTGATCTCTAAACTAGCTGAACGAAATATGTTGCCAGCTATTTATTTTATCTTTAGTAGAAGAGGATGTGACAAGGCTATTGAGAATATAAAAGACTTAACTTTAGTAAGTTATTCAGAAGCGAATATGATATCCCAAAAATTAGATGTTTATCTTAAAAATAATCAAGAGGCAATTAAGGATAAATCTCAATGCGAGTCATTAAAACGAGGTATTGCATCTCACCATGCTGGATTATTGCCTGCATGGAAAGAATTGGTTGAGGAATTATTTCAGCAAGGTTTGATAAAAGTTGTTTTTGCAACTGAAACTCTTGCTGCAGGAATTAATATGCCCGCAAGAACCACTGTTATTTCTTCTTTATCAAAAAGGACAGAAGATGGGCACAGATTATTATTTAGCAGCGAATTTTTGCAAATGTCAGGAAGAGCTGGAAGAAGAGGAAAAGATACCCAAGGATATGTTGTTACATTACAAACAAGATTCGAAGGTGCCAAAGAAGCAAGTGCACTGGCTATTAGCAAACCAAATTCTCTAGAGAGTCAATTCACTCCTAGTTATGGAATGGTACTTAATCTTTTACAAAGTTATACTTTAGAAAAGTCTAAAGAATTAATTAAAAGAAGTTTTGGTAGTTTTTTATATTTAGGTGAATCTTCAGGTGAGAATATAATTCTTGAAAATTTAGATAAGGATTTAATTGAATTAAAAAAAATTACATCTAACGTTTCATGGAAAGATTTTGATGCCTACGAAAAGTTAAAAAATCGTCTTAAAGAAGAGAGAAGACTCTTGAAAATTTTAGAAAAACAAGCAGCAGAAAAATTATCAGAAGAGATCACTAATGCACTCCCATATATTAAAGATGGAAGCTTAATTTCAATCAAAGCTCCTCAAATTAAAAGAAAAATTGTTCCAGGATTAATTTGTAAGAAAATATATGAATCTCAAAAAATAAAGAGTTTATTGTGTTTGACAGTTGATAATTTATTTATTCTTATAAAACCCTCATACATTGTAAGTATTTTTAATGATTTGGATGCAATTGATGTCTTAGGACTTGAAGTACCAAAGATGTATTTTTCTGGAGAGGTATTTAGGGGAGATGATATGTCGCAGTGTTATGCGGATCGAATTTTGGAAGTTTCTAAAAAAAATGATTTACAAACTCCACAATATGATTTGTCAACGGAAGTTTTGGCACAACAGCAACAAATTAATAATTTAGAAGAAACAGTCAATGATCATCCCGCACATAGATTCGGAGACTCTAGGAAATTAAAGAAATATAGAAAAAGAATTGTTGATGTTGAACAAGAAATATATATGAGAAAAAAACTTCTTGAGGATAAAGAAAATCATAACTGGAGAACCTTTACCGATTTGATTAAAATTTTGAATCATTTCGGTTGTTTAAATGATTTGGAATTGACAGAAGTTGGACAAACAGTTGGTGCAATAAGAAGTGAAAATGAATTATGGATTGGTCTGGTTTTAGTAAGTGGTTATTTAGACGATTTAGATCCTCCTGAGTTAGCTGCAATTATTCAAGCTATATGTGTTGATATAAGGAGGCCTAATCTTTGGTGCAATTTCAAGCCTTCTTTAAAGGTAATAGATGTTTTTAATGAATTAGATGGTTTAAGAAAATTAGTCGCTTCTCAACAAAATAAGTTTCATATTGAAATCCCTATTTATTTAGAAACAGAGTTAACTGGAATTATTTCTGAATGGGCAAGAGGAAAAAAATGGAAAGATTTGGTTTTTAATACTTCATTAGACGAAGGTGATGTAGTGAGAATTATTAGAAGATCAATTGATGTCCTTTCTCAAGTTCAATACTGTATTGGTGTTAGTAATAAACTAAAAAGCAAAGCAAAGCTAGCATTAAAAGCTATTAATCGTTTTCCTGTTTCTGAATCTAATGATCTTATAAAAGTCTCTGAAGATATTAATCCTGCGACAAAAAGAATTGACAATAATTCTTAAATTTTTTTAATCAAATCATTGAATTGAAATTCATTGTTTCATTAAATTCATCTTCGTTTAAATAACCTAATTTAAGTGTTGCCTCTTTCAAATTTAATGATTCTTTGAAGGCAAGGTTTGCAATTTCAGCTGCTTTTTCATAACCAACTTTTGGCACTATGGCTGTAACCAACATTAGTGAATTTTCTAAATTTAACTTCATTTTATTTTCATTAGGTTCCATCCCATCAACTAATTTTATTCTGAAGTTTTCTATTACATTTTTTAGTAATTTTAAACTTGTGAGAATATTAAAACCAATAAGAGGCTTATATTCATTCATCTGTAAAGTGCCGCTAGAATTTGCCATTGAAACTGCATATTCAAGACCCATTATCTGAGTGCAAACCATAGATAAGGCTTCGCATTGAGTTGGATTCACTTTACCCGGCATGATAGAACTTCCAGGTTCATTTTGAGGAATAATTAGTTCATATATTCCTGATCTTGGACCAGAAGATAGAATTTTTATATCATTTGAAATTTTAAATAATGCACCTGCTAATATTTTTATCTGACTCATTACTTGAGCTAGGCGATCATGAGAGGCCATGATAGAAAAATTATTTTTTGATTTATAGAACATTAAATTAGTATCATCGGAAATTGATTTTATAGATTCTTCACAAAATCCTTTTGGACAATTTATCCCTGTTCCAACTGCAGTTCCTCCCAGAGGTAAGAAATACAATTCATTCAGACTAATAATAATTGCATTCTCAGCATCTTTAAGTTGCTCTGACCATCCTGATATTTCTTGCCCAAAAGTAAGAGGAACTGCATCTTGAAAATGGGTTCTTCCTATCTTTATAAGGTCTTTCCATTCTTCACTTTTTTTATCAAGGATCTTCGTAAGTTCTCTTATCGTTGGAACTAAATTTTTGATTATTTCATTAACAACAGATATTTGAATAGCAGCAGGAAAAGTGTCATTAGTTGACTGTGATTTATTTACATCATCATTCGGATGAATTGGTTGATGACTACCAAGCTCTGAATTAGTTTTTAAAGCTGCAATATTTGAAATTACCTCATTTACATTCATATTTGTTTGCGTGCCACTACCTGTTTGCCAAACCTTTAGGGGAAACTGTGAATCGTGAAGCCCATCAAGTATTTCCGTACATGCCTCTACAATCAAATCTTTTTTCCTTTTATCTATTAAACCTAAATTGAAATTCGCAATTGAAGCAGCTTTTTTTATGAGGGTGAGTGAATAAATTAACTCAATTGGAATTAATTCTTCTCCAATAGAAAAATTTATTATCGATCTTTGTGTTTGAGCGCCCCACAAAGCTTCCATGGGAACCTCTATTGTTCCCATACTATCTTTTTCAATCCTAAAGTTTTTTGTCATTATTCCTCTGAAAACACTGGTTTAACTTAGATAAGGTTTTCAGTAATCCTAGATACCTAACTTCTCCCATATTACACTTAAATTATTGAGATGAATTGAAGGATTAAAACATTCTTCTAAGTCACTTTGATCAATAAGATCCATTATTTCATTATCTCTCTCTATATTTTGTTTGAAATTCCCATTCTGAGTATTCCAGGCCTGATGAGCATTTTTTTGAACTAATCTATAAGCTTTTTCTCTAGAAAAGCCCTTCTCTACAAGTAAAAGTAAAACTTTCTGACTAAAGATTACACCACCATATATATTTAAATTTTTGAGCATATTTTTTGGATAAACTTCCAAATTG
>CACGGY010000025.1 GCA_902572675.1 uncultured Prochlorococcus sp.
ACTAGAAAAGGCTTGCCTCGATCGTTTGGTCATAACGAAGGGGTAAGTGTATTAAAAGAAATTATTAAAGTATCAAAAAAGTTAGGTTGTAAGGTTCTTACTGTTTATGCTTTCTCAACTGAAAATTGGACAAGACCAATCAAAGAAGTCGATTTCCTTATTAATCTTTTTAAGGAAGTGTTGAGTAAGGAAATAAAAGAAATACATCAAGAATCGATCAAAATAAAATTCATAGGAGATTTAACACCTTTCCCAGAGAATTTAAAAAAAATAATATATAGTTCAGAGACTCTTACTGAAAATAACAATAATTTCTTATTAAATATTTGTGTAAATTATGGAGGTAGACAAGAAATAGTAAAAGTTGCTAAAGAACTTGCATTTCAATCTTCTTCTGGGAAAATAAAACCAAGTGAAGTTAATGAAGAACTATTTAATTCTGAGCTATTAACTCGAGGAATTAAAGATCCGGAATTGCTTATAAGAACTAGTGGAGAAAAAAGGATTAGTAATTTTCTTTTATGGCAATTAGCTTATTCAGAAATTTATATATCTGACGTACTGTGGCCAGACTTTAATGAGTATGAATTTCTTAAAGCAATAATTGATTATCAATCACGGAATAGACGTTTCGGCGGTATAGAATCATTACCAAATGAATCTTTTGAAGATTCTCGATGTGCTCCCTAAAAAAATGACTAAGTCCAGTAATCAAATATATAGCGAAATTAGGTTTGATTGGAATAGAAAGGAAATATTGGAAATACTAAATATGCCTCTGATAGATTTAATGTGGGAATCACAAATTATTCACAGAAAATTTAACAACTATAAAGTCCAATTAGCATCATTGTTCAGTGTCAAAACCGGTGGATGTGAGGAAAATTGTTCATATTGTAGCCAATCTATTTATAGTGCCAGCGAAATAAAAAGTCACCCGCAATTAAATGTTGAAGAGGTTTTAGCAAGAGCTCAAATAGCTAAAAAAGAGGGTGCAGATAGGTTTTGTATGGGTTGGGCATGGAGAGAAATTAGGGATGGGAAATCATTTGATGCAATGTTAAAGATGGTAAGTGGGGTTAAAGATTTAGGAATGGAAGCATGCGTTACTGCTGGAATGCTTTCTGAAGAGCAAGCCATAAGATTAGCTGAGGCAGGTTTAACCGCTTATAATCATAATCTTGATACTAGTCCTGAATATTATGAAAATATAATCACTACAAGAACATACCAAGACAGACTAGATACTATAAAAAGAGTAAGAAATGCAGGAATAAATGTATGTTGTGGTGGAATAATAGGTTTGGGGGAAAATAATGATGATAGAGCATCTCTTTTAGAAGTCCTTTCAAACATGAATCCACACCCAGAAAGTGTTCCTATTAATTCATTAGTGGCTATTGAAGGAACTGTTTTAGAAGATAATCAAGAAATTGACTCTATTGAAATGATAAGGATGATTGCTACTGCCCGAATTCTTATGCCAAAAAGCAAAATAAGACTTAGTGCTGGTCGAGAAAAACTTTCAAAGGAAGCCCAAATCTTATGTTTTCAATGTGGTGCAAATTCAATTTTTTATGGAGATGAATTACTTACAACTTCAAATCCATCTTTTCAATCAGACAGAGAACTTCTAAAAGAGGTTGGAGTTTTATTTAATAAGGATTTTGAAACTTACGAGAAAACATTATCTTCTTTATGAAAGTAAAAAATTATACAGTAGTTTCTCTTTACTCTTTTTTCCCATTTCAAGAAAATTTGATTTATGAGCTTAAAGATAAATTAGTGAAAATTGAAAATGAACACGATCTTTCAGGTTTATTAATATTTGCAAGTGAAGGTATTAATGGAACTATATGTGCCGAGAACAACTTAATCGAAATTGTTATCAATTTACTAAAAGAATATAACGACAATAGAAATCTAAATATAAAAATAAACTTTTCAAAAAACAAAGTCTTCAAAAAATTAAAAATAAAAATTAAGAAAGAAATAGTTACAATGGGGGTCCCCGAAATAAACCCTTCACAAGAAAATGGCGAATATATCGACTCAACTAATTGGAATAAGCTAATTAAAAATAAAAATACAATAGTCATTGATACTAGAAATCATTATGAGGTTTCTATAGGAACATTTCAGAATTCTATAAACCCAAAAACAAGAAACTTTAAAGAGTTTCCAAAGTGGGTAGATGATCATTTAGATAGTCACTTAAAAAATAAAGATTGTACAAATATAGCTATGTTTTGTACTGGAGGTATCAGATGTGAAAAAGCTACAAGTTTACTGAAAAAGAAAGGTTATAAAAATATTTATCACCTAAAAGGAGGCATTTTACAATACCTTGATGATATATCAGCAGAAAAAAACTTATTTGAGGGTGAATGTTTTGTTTTTGATAAAAGAGTTGCTTTAGATCAAGAATTAGAAAAAGGTTCTTACTCCATTTGTCATGCATGCGGGATGCCTGTTTCAATTCAAGACCAAAAAAGAAAAGAATACAGAGAGGGGATTCAATGTCATTTCTGCATAAATCAATTCAGTGATAATGATAGAAAAAGATTTGAAGAAAGACAAAAACAAATCGATAGATTACAAGAGGAGAGTCAGAAAATCTATCAGGATTAATTTTCAAAATTATGAAAGTTGAAGAATTAGAAAATTTAGCGAGTTCTATTGGACTAATAATTAAAATTCAAATCAGGGAAACTCTTGGATTATGCTTTTTTAGAATTGTTGTGGCAGAACAAAAAGAAAACATTATAAAGATCTGGGCCGAAATGAAAGGTTGGACTTACTTGAATAAGCAGGGTATTCAACTAGATACATTAAGAATCCTAAGTAAAGCTCCTCCTCTTGTTTCAGATTTAATATGGGCATCAACTATGGCTTGGGCAATTGAAAAAAAATCAAGTAAAAAAGCAAGACTTTTAGCCATTTTTGATAGTGAAGGATATAGCAAAAAACTTGTAAGATACTTCAAGTTAATCGGATTTAAAATAACAAAAGAAGTTGGTTCAAGCCCAGGAGATCTTTTATTAAGGTTGGTTTGGGGAGGCGCAGGGACACTTATGACAGGAGATTGTAATCACATATTAAAAAAAATTGAAAAGAAACTCTCTTTAATTGAATAGATTTAACCCGCATGATAACTACTTCTAACTAACGGCCCAGAAGATACTTTCTTAAACCCTAATCCCTTAGAAAAGCGATATAGATATTCAAACTCTAATGTATCCCAATATTTTTTAACCGCCAAATGATTTAATGATGGCCTTAAATATTGGCCTATTGTAATTTGATCACAATCTATTTTTTTAAGATCATAAATTGTATTTTTTATTTCATCAAGTGTTTCCCCAAGACCCAGCATAATGCCTGATTTAGTTTGAATATGAGGGGCAATATCTTTTGACTTTTTTAATAAACTTAGGGAATTTTTATAATTTGCACCTCTCCTAACTTCTTTCTGAAGTCTTTCAACAGTTTCAAGATTATGGTTAAAGCATATTGGATCTTTTTCTAAAATCATCTTCAATCTCTCAGTCTGAAGGTTATTAGTTTCATCAAAATTTTTGCCCCCGCCCCACAAATCAGGAGTTAAAACCTCGATTTTAATCGATGATTCAATTTTTCTAATTTCATCAATGGTAGATACAAATAAATTTGCACCATGATCAGGGAGATCATCTCTAGCTACAGATGTCAAAACAACATATTTCAAATTTAATACTTTCACTGCTTCAGCGACTTGAATACATTCATCCTTATTTATTGAACTAGGTCTTCCTTTATTTACCTGACAAAAAGCACATGAACGAGAACAAATCGATCCCCCTAGTAAGAAAGTGGCTGTTCCTGAGGCATAACATTCGGCTCTATTTGGACATCTTGCTTCTTCACAAATAGTATGAATATTTGCTTTTTTGATGAGTGTTTGTATTTTTTCGAATTCTGAAGCTTTACTAATAGGAAATTTAATCCAAGCGGGAAGTCTTAAGATTTTTTCTTTCTTGATTAGATTATTGTCTCTCATTGTCTAATTTAGTTTTGTTCTTCCTTCTAAAGCCCTTGCAAGTGTAACTTCATCAACATATTCAAGTTCACTACCCATTGGGAGGCCATATGCAATCCTCGTAACTTTAGTAAAAGGGGCTAACAATTTCCCAATATAAAGACTTGTTGTATCTCCCTCAACACTGGGGGTCAATGCCAATATGATCTCATCTATTTCAGACTTACTAACTCTTTCTACCAAGCTTCTTATTTCTAAGAGTTCAGGGCCAACAGAATCCATTGGGGATATTAAACCACCAATAACGTGGTAAACACCTTTAAATTCTCTGGCGCGCTCCAAAGCAAGCAAATCTTTAGTTTCTGCCACTACACAAATTAGTTTTTGATTTCTTTCAGTATTTTTACAAATTTCACATTCATCTTCTGAAGTCAAATTGAAACATTTTTTGCAACGGCCAACATTACTATGTGCTTCTAATAAAGCCTTTGAAAAATCTCGTATTGTACTTTCAGGTTGTTTTAAAATAAACAAAGCTAATCGTTGCGCTGTTCTTGGACCAATCCCTGGAAATTTCTCAAAATGACCAATTAATTTTGAAAGCGGTTTGGTATAAGTAATCAAAATCAAACTATTTCTAGGGATAATTTAGACGCAAAATTCTGAATTGCCATAATTGTTTGCTTTTAATGTCTTATTATGTTTTTAGTTAGTAATTTCAAACAAAATGAAAAATATTAAATTTAACCCTTTCAAATATTTATTTTTGATTTTTTTGTGTTTAACACTTAGTGCTTGTAGTAGCGGACTAAATGCGGGATTAGAAGCTTATCAAAGTCCCGATGGAAGATATGCCTTTTTGTATCCAACAGGATGGACTAGAGTTAAAGTCGATGGAGGACCTGAAATTATTTATCATGATCTAATAAATAGTAATGAGACTTTAAGTTTAGTTATTTCTGATGTAAATAAAGAGGTTCAATTAGAGCAATTAGGAAGCCCAGGTGAAGTAGGTCAAACATTAATTGATAAAGTCATTGCTCCCGAAGGTTCAGGCAGAGAGGTAAAACTTATAAATTCCAATAAGAGGGAGGCATCAAATCATATTTTCTATGATTTAGAGTATGAATTAAATTTAAATGAACAGGCAAGACACGAATTAGCTACTGTTGTAATTGATAGAGGAACACTTTACACTTTCGCTGTCGGAACAAATGAAGAGAGATGGAAGAAAGTTGACGGTATGTTTAGTAATGTA
The DNA here is from genome assembly GCA_902572675.1 of uncultured Prochlorococcus sp. Taxonomy (GTDB): domain Bacteria; phylum Cyanobacteriota; class Cyanobacteriia; order PCC-6307; family Cyanobiaceae; genus Prochlorococcus_A. The sequence goes on from CACGGY010000025.1 coordinate 5,277, forward strand.
ATTGAATCATTTAATTTTTTAATATAGTTTAGAAATTTTATACTAGATTCCTACTTGAACATTCCATAAATCAGCATATATTTTGTTCTGATCTAATAGTCTTTCATGTTTTCCGCTTTCAACTATTTTACCTTTATCAATAACAATTATATTATCAGCATTTTTTATAGTGCTTAATCTATGAGCAATTACTATAGTTGTTCTTTCTTTAGTGATTTTAGATAATGATTTTTGAATTAATGCCTCTGTTTCATTATCAACTGAGGCTGTAGCTTCATCTAATATTAATATTGGTGCATCTTTTAAAACAGCTCTCGCTAAGGCAATTCTTTGACGTTGACCGCCTGAGAGCCTTTGCCCCCTTTCCCCTACTATAGTTTTATAGCCATCTGGTAATTGTTCAATAAATTTATGCGCTTCCGCAATCTTTGAAGCTTGAATGATATCTTTAAGACTTGGGTTGATTGAGCCATAAGCAATATTTTCTTGTACACTGCCATGAAATAAATAAGTTTCTTGACTTACTAAAGAAATACACTTTCTTAAAGCCCTCAAATTTATTTCTTTAATAGAAATGCCATCCAAGGTTATTGACCCATTATTACTATCATAAATCCTAAGAAGTAATTTTATTATTGTACTTTTCCCAGAACCTGTTAAACCAACAATTCCTAATGTTGAGTTATTTTCAATTTTAAAATTTATGTTTTTTAAAGTTAAATCTCGGCCAGGATAATTAAAATTTACATTATTAAAAATAATTTCTCCTTTGATATCTTTAGGTTCAATTTTTATTTTTCCATCTTTTATTTTTATAGGCGTATCTATGAGATCAATTACTCTATCTATTGAAGCCATAGATCTCTGAAAATCATCTAAAACATGCCCCAAAGTTGTTAAAGGCCATAATAGTCTTTGTGTAATAAACACTAAAAAACTATAAGTTCCGACATCAAGTGTCTTATTCAAAGTTTGGAAACCTCCAATTAATAGAATCGCTATAAAAGCAAATAAGATTGCAAATCTTATGAGAGGGATAAAAGCAGAAGATAATTTTATTGCAGCCTTGTTACTTCTTTGATAATCGAGACTTTCTTTATTTAATCTATTTAGTTCCCATTTTTCTTTAGTAAAACTTTTTATTGTTAGAATTCCACTTAAATTATTATTAAGTCTTGATGCCAATAGTCCAGCTTTATTTCTAACATCTCTATATTTTGGGGCAAGTTTCCTTTGAAATTTAATTGATCCTAAAAATATAATTGGGATAGGAAAGAAAGCAAATAAAGCAACTTTTGGAGCGACAAAAATCATCGTGCCCCCAATTATTAAGACAGTTATAAATAACTGAATAATCTGATTAGCCCCTTGGTCTAGAAATCTCTCGAGTTGATTTATATCATCATTCAAAATAGATAATAACCTTCCAGTATTATCATTTTCAAAAAAATCCATATCTAATTCCTGGATATGCTCATAAGCTTTTATTCTTAACTTATGTTGCGATAGCTGAGCCAAATTTCTCCATAAAATCGAATATAAATATTCAAAGGAGGATTCACCAGACCAAACTATTCCTGAAGCAAATGCAAGAAAAATCAATTGTGCTGGAACTTCTTTTATTCCAAAACCAGCAATCCATGAATTCTGTTCCTTTACAACGATATCCACCGCAAGAGCAATTATTACAGGGGGAGCTAAATCTAATATTTTATTAATTATGGAACTAAGAAAAGCAAAAAATAGTAACCTTCTTTCTTCAATAAGATTCAAATAAAGTCTAATTATTGGATTTTGATTATTCTTAGACCTCATAAAGGATTAATTAAATTTTCCATAATGATTTAAATTCTCTTTAGTTTCTAATTTACATTTTGTTTTTGCATCTTGATGACTTGCAGTGTGTGTAAATTCTTCGTAGTAACAATCACAAGTTTCATTAGCGATTTCTTCACTATATACCATTTCTGATTTCATCATCTCCTCTTTGACACTCTGAAGACAAAATAATTTTATGATTGAATTTTGTTTGTTTTGAGCTAAATAATAACCATTAAAAAAGTTGAATAGGATTATCAGATTCACAAAAATAAAGGATTTATATTTGCTAGCTTTCATTCTCTATACCTAGTTTCTGATTTTAATTTTTTTTAATTTATTTTTAGTTTCTCTATGCAGATCTCTTGGCAAATCCACCAAACTGTAATCATTAAAAATCTGTATTTTACCTATTGATCTACCATTTATATTAGTTGAATTACAGATTGAGGATATAATATTTGCAACTCTAACACCGTCAAATTTACCAAAGTTAAATTTGTAGGTTTCAAAAGAATCATTTTGATAATTATTTCTTCTATTTGAATTTCTCATACGATTATTAATATTTCTATTTGATCTATTTCTATCAGTATTATTTTGTTTATTAATCCAAGAATCATCTTCATTAACAAAAAATGATTTATTCCCTATTACTAAATTAATCGCCGCCATTGCAATATTTGAGTCGTCCATAGAGTATTTTTCTTTTAAATTATCTAGTACATCAATAATCAAAGCTTTATTTTCTTCATTCTCATCTTTAGCTAAAGAACTCTCATTAACATTATCTATAAGTTTCTCCATCCTTTTTTCATTTATTATTTTATTACTTGGTATATTAATTTCTTCAATTTTAGTTCTTGTTGAGTTTTCTAAGTTTCTTAGAAAATGTTTTTCTCTTTGATTAACAAATAAAATTGCTTCCCCTGATCTACCTGCCCTTCCGGTTCTTCCAATTCTATGAGTATATGTTTCCTTGTCAAAAGGAAAATCGTAATTAACAACAAGTTTTATCCTCTCAACATCTAATCCTCTAGCCGCGACATCAGTTGCAACAAGGATATTAATAAATCCTTTTTTTAATCTATCTACAGTATTTTCTCTTTGATTTTGAGGTATATCTCCATTAAGTACTGCCACAGTATGACCTGAATTCTCTAAAGCTTCTGCTATTGAAGAAGTAAGTAGTTTTGTCCTCACAAAAATAATTACTCCCTCGTTATTAAGTTCTAATATTCTTTTTAAAGCATCTAACTTATGATGCCTTTGTACATATAGAAATTTTTGAGAAATTAATTGAGTTTCTTTTTTGACACCTTTTATTAATATTTCAACAGGATCATTTAGATATTTTTTTGCTATATCTCTTATCTCACTAGGCATTGTTGCTGAAAACAATACCATCTGCTTATTTTCCGGAAGTTGATCTATTATCCATTCAATATCTTCAAGAAAACCCATATTTAACATCTCATCTGCCTCATCTAAAACTAGGCAATTTATATCTTTAATTTTAAAAGTCCCTTGCCTTATATGATCCATTATTCGTCCTGGGGTACCAACTACTACGTCAACTTTTCTTTTTAATGCAGAAATTTGATTTCGATAGTCGGTACCTCCATATATTGCAACCGTCTTAAAATTACTTGATTCAGAACTATAACTTTTAAAAGATTCTGCCACTTGAGTAGCTAATTCTCTTGTAGGAGTCATAACTAAAACCTTGGCATTTAATTCTTTATTATCTGCAAGTTTTTCTATTAATGGTAATGCGAAAGCTGCAGTCTTTCCTGTTCCTGTTTGTGCTTGGCCTAGTAAATCTCTGCCTAACATTAGTTCTGGAATTGCAGCTTTTTGGATGGGAGTTGGATTTTTATATCCTTTATTTCTTAAGGAATTTAGGATGGATTGATTAAACCCAAAATCGAGAAATCCATTTTCATTCTCATTATCATTTTCTATCGATACTTTCAATGGTTGAGATTCAATGCAATTGAAGTTTTTAGTCTTACGGATAACTATAGATCCTCAAAAAAGTTAATCGATGTTCTTAATAAACTTTATAAGAATGGACTTAAACAATCAAAACTAAACTATAGGAAATTAACCTCTAGAATTAATGAAAATATTAATTCTGAATTTAAATTTAAGGATGTATTTGAAATTGTAGAATTTTCAAAAAAAGAGACTGATATAGAGGATCTTGTTACTCATTATATAGTTAACTTTATTTTAGATAATAAAGAAATTGATATTAATAAAATTGCGATTCTTACATTAAATAATTCGCAATGCTTAGATTTTAAAAAAAAATTAAATCAGTTTAATCTCCCATGTAAAATTCAAAATAAACAAAATATTTTTGATACAGAAGCAAGTTCTCTAATATTTTTATTTATTGAATGTTTATTAAATCCGAGGTCTTTAAAAAATATAATTTTGCTTGCTACTTCTAAATTTATAGAAATAGATTTAGAAGATTTACTGGATGATGGAATTAGTAATAATTTAGAAATTTTAATTAATAAATGCATTACTTGGTCACGGGAACTAAGAGAAAAAGGTTTTTTAAACATTGTTAATGAACTCCTTATAAATCACAATTCATCTTCGATTATTCAAGATTCTGATTTAAATTTAAATTTATTTCAAATTTCAGAAATTGTTGAAATAGAATTAATGAATAATGATTTTAATCTCAATAAAGTCTTCAACTGGTATAAAAATCAGTTAGATCATATTTTAAGAATTTCTACCGGAGAAGATTTTTTGACGAAAGATTATAATCTTCAAAATGGAATAAATCTTTCTACTATTCATAGTAGTAAGGGTCTTGAATTTGAAATAGTCATATGTCCATATCTCTCAATTATTTCAAATAAGTCAAATAAAATTAAAGGTCCTCTTTGGAAATCAAATATTGATGGAAACATATACATTAATATTTCTAATAATTATGCCAAGGTTGAAAAATTTAAATTAATAGAAGAAGAAGATTTATTTAAAGAGAGTGAGAGGTTAATTTATGTAGCACTCACAAGGAGCAAATATAAACTTATTGTTTTTAATGATTTAGAGGATAGAAATAATATTTTAAATAATGATTTACTTAATAATTTGGAAAATATCAATATTAATAAGTCTACTTTTGAATTAAAGATAGAAAGAGAGAAAATAAAAGAAATTTTTTCTAAGTTTCAAACTAACAGATTGAATAATCATCTTTGGAAAATCGATAACGTTAATAAAAAAATATCTAATAAATTTAATTCTGATCAATTTATTTCTTATTCAAGTTATTCTTCTTGGACACAAAAAGATAAAAATATTGATTCATTTATTAATCAATATAAGGATTATCAAGATAATATATCAATTATCAAAGAATCTATACTTGGGAATTCAAAGATTTATCCTAATTATTTTTCTTATCCAAATCCCTTAAGTGAATTTCCAAAAGGAACTATTGCTGGGACTTGCCTGCACAAAATAATTGAAAGATTTGAATTTAGAAAAGATAATAATCAAGAACTAATGGATATAATTATTGAGGAATTAAACTTTCATCAAATCGATTCTTCTTTGGCTTCTAAAGTAAAAGATGCGATTTTAAGGATTATAAATATATCTCTAGGAAGCGATTTAAAAAATAAGAAACTAGTTGATATTCCAAATGAATACTTAATTAAGGAACTTAAATATGATTTAACTCTTTCTTATGAAGGAAGAAATATTAATTCTAATGATATCTCAAAATGCTTTTTTTTAGATCAGGAATATGAATTTGGTGAAGAATATGCAAATAAAATAAATGATCTTCAAATTATGAATAAAGGCTTTCATTCAGGATGTATTGATTGTGTTTTCCCTGTGGGGAATAAATTAGAAGATAGTAAATGGTGGGTAATTGATTGGAAAAGCAACTTTATTTCTGGTATTGATAATAGTGATTGTTTACCAAGAAACTATAACTATGAAAATATGAGAAAAGAAATGATTAAACATCATTATCCATTGCAATCTCATCTTTATTTATTAGCATTGCATAGATTATTAAAGTGGCGACTAAAAAATTATCAACCACATAAACATCTAGGCGGATATATTTATTTGTTTTTAAAGGGATTGCCAGATTTTGAATTATTTGAAAAATCTAAGTCGAAAGATATATCTCCAGGTATTTTTATTGGTAAAGCACCTTTAAGCAGAATTAATTATTTAGATAACCTTTTTTAGAATGACTAAAACTAATACTGATATTGAAAAGTTCCAATATGTTCATATATTTAATTTAATCTTAAGTATTTTCAAATTTAATGAAAAAAAATATGGAAATTTCGTAAAAGATGCGATAAAAATTTTATTAGAGTTTGAAAAAAATGGTGAAACTATAATTGATGTAGATAATAGTTTAATATTCTTTGAATTATTAGAAGATGGCTGGCCCAATAAACATTTAGATGTTCTAAAAAATATAGGTTTGATAGATTCCCCTAATTCTCCGTTCGTATTATTAAATAGAAAATTATCCTTATCAAAATGGTCAACAAAGATAGAAAGAGTTATAAATTCATTTCTAAAAAAAATAGATAACGATAATTTAATGAACTCGATAATTTATAAAGATGATAATAAAATTGATCAAATTAAAAATATATTTGAATATTCAAACTTAGTTTTCCTTCAAGGAGGACCAGGCACGGGTAAAACTACTCTAATAATTAAGTTAATAATAGAACTTCTTCAAATCGACAAATTTTTAAATATTGGTTTGTCTGCTCCAACGGGTAAAGCTACAGCTCGTTTAAAAGAAGCTCTTAATGATAAAAAAAATATTTCCTTTAGCAAATTTCTAGACCAAATAGAATTTCAAACTTTACATAGATGGATTTTAAATTCTCAAAATAAATATCTTAAGTTGAAATTTAAACTAAAAGAGCTTGATATTTTCATAATTGATGAAATGTCAATGGTTAATATCGATTTGATAGAATCAGTTTTAAATTTGCTATCAAAGGACTGTAAAATTATTTTAGTTGGAGATAAAAATCAATTGTCTCCAGTAAATAATTGTTCTATCTGGAATTATTTGTTTGAATATGGTGATAATAGTTCAATTAAATCTTGTGTAGTTAATTTAGAAAAAACTTATAGGAATATTGGAGATATAGCATTAATTAGTAGTTTAATATTTAATAATGATTTTTCTTTATTTAATCAAAAGATAAAAGAATTAGAAAAAGATAATAATTCAAAAGAAATTACTATTTCTAAAAGTAGAGAAAAAGATATTCCAAAAGATCTACTTTTTTCGATTGCCAGTCACCTTAAACAGTTAAATCTTTCAACTTCAAATTTAAGTAAAAATAAATATATATTTGATGAGGGTATTGATAATTTAGTGCTTAATGAAAAAGATTTAATAGATAAGATATTTTTGGATTTACAAAGTCACTTGATTTTATGCGAAAAAAATTCCGGCATATGGAGTGTTGAATATTTAAATGAAATTGTTTTTGGTCAAAAAAAACCCTATGACCTTAGAACTCTTAAAGAGGGTGTCCCGATCATGTGTACAAAAAATAATAATGAACTTGGTTTGTCAAATGGGGATTTAGGAGTTCTCATAGGGTTAAATAATAAAAGAAAATATCTTTTTAGAAAATTCAATGATAATAACGAAGAAATTGTCACATTAATTGATCCATCTAATTTAGAAAATGTTGTACCAGCATTAGCCATTACTATACATAAATCTCAAGGAAGTGAATCTGAAAAAGTAAGCATTTTATGGTCACAGAAGTATAGAAGAAATCAAAATGCTATAAAAGAAAAAAATGATAATGAAAATATATTTTGTAGAGATAATTTTGAAAAAAGGTTATTTTATACTGCTGTTACAAGAGCGAAAAAATTTCTAGATATATATTATTTAAATTAAATTTCGTTTTTGAGAAATTATTAATATCTTAACCTCAAGATGTTAGATTAATAATTCGGCTCTGTAAGGCTAATCAACAATTTAAGTCAATTTAGATATTTGTTGAATGCCTAATCAGAAGATTATTAGGCATTTAAAGTGGTTTTAAAAAAAGATAGTAACTCTCT
>CACGGY010000026.1 GCA_902572675.1 uncultured Prochlorococcus sp.
GGAGAAAGTCTAGGATTCCTCCCTGGAGATTTGCAACAAAAAGTTGATCCATACTTAAGACCTCTATTTGATTCTTTACATAGCATTTTTGGATTTGATAGAACTAATTCGTTAATCGATAAAGGAATAATTGAAGTTGCTCCTTTAGCATTTATGAGAGGCAGAACCTTAGAAAATTCTATGGTTATTCTAGATGAAGCACAAAATACAACTTGCTCCCAAATGAGAATGTTTTTGACCAGATTAGGAGAGAGATCAAAAATGGTTGTCAACGGTGATATTACTCAAATTGATTTAAAAAAAGATCAGGAAAGTGGCCTCATAGAAGCATCAAGAATTTTCTCGGAAACTGAAGGGATCAAATTTTGTTATTTGACTGTTGAAGATGTAGTTCGCCATCCTTTAGTCCAAAAAATTATTGAGGCTTATCAATAAACTTATAACTCTGGTGATCCGTACCCTGAAATTTTAAAAATCGAGTAGAATAACTTTATATTTAAAAAAAAAATGCCAGCAAGTAGTAATTTCAATCAAGCTATTCGTGAAGCACAAACAAGTTCAATTATTGGACCTAATGTTGTTCAAAAAGCTTTACCTTACGTAGGTGGAGGTATGGTGTTAACTTCTTTGGGGGTTTTAGCAGGTGTCTCACTAATAGCAACAAACCCAGGGCTTTTCCAGCCTCTTTCAATAGTTGCTTTAATTGCAGAATTGGTTTTATTTTTTATCGCAACAAGTGCTGCAAATAATGCAAACAATGCAAAGGCTTTGCCCTTGCTTACAGGATTTAGTTTGCTGACTGGGTTCACCTTAAGCGGGATAGTGGCTTTAGCAATAGGAACAATTGGTATTGGTTCGGTTGGTACAGCTGCATTAGCTACCGGTATTACTTTTGTTATTGCCTCTTACACTGGTCAAAGAATGAGCGATAGTGTTGGTCAAGCACTAAGTGGAGTAGTTGGCCTTGGATTAATTGGACTTCTTATAGCGATGTTTGTTCAACTAATTGGAGGATTCTTCGCTCCAGGTGTTTTTGGCGGTTCAGGACTCGAATTGATAATTGCAGGATTTGGAACTGTCTTATTTGTTGCTATGTCTTTCGTTGATTTCTATACAATGCCAAGAAGATATAATGATGATCAATACCTTGCGGGGGCTTTAGGTATGTATCTAACTTATATAAATCTTTTTGTTTTTATATTGAGATTAATGATTGCACTACAAGGCGGTGGAAGAAGAGACTAAACACATTACATAAATAATTAACTTAAAGCGTAGATTTGTTTCTACGCTTTTTTATTGGGCGATATCAAGAATTTGTTTTTTTATGAAATCCTTTTGCTCTGAGTCATACTTTACTGAATTATCAAAACTATTCCCCATATCATCTAAGTCTCTAAGGACTTGATTGACAGACTTTGTAACTGACTTAGTTTCTAGAAGTCTTAAAATAGCCTTACATCTATCTGAAATGTTTTCCGATGTTATCTCATATGCATGATTATTATCTCTACGATGAATAATAATTTGAGCGGAACTCATTATTAAATTTTTTACTACTATTTCTGTTACAGCATCTCCACCTTCGTTCAGTTTGTAAATTAATGAAAAAGGAAGTTTATCTAACAAAAAACAATCTTTATCTGATAAAGCGTATGCAAAAAATCCTCTGAGTCCATTTCTTGTTTTAGTTAGCTCTGCGATTCTATCTGCTAAAACCTCTTCGCTGAGCAAATCTTCACCCCATTCTTTGCACCATTGTGCGGATATGTTTATTGCTTGCGTGAACGAAGCTTCTTTTAAATTTATGGTTTTTTTTTTCATTTTTGATCAGAATTTTATTATTGATGCATTAAAGTCTTTGACCAATTATAGATCTGGGTTTGTAACTTTACTAGGAAGGCCGAATGTCGGTAAATCTACTTTAATAAATAAATTGATTGGAGAAAAAATAACAATTACTTCTCCCATAGCGCAAACTACTAGAAATAAATTAAAAGGAATACTTACTACAGACAATGGGCAAATAATTTTTGTTGATACACCAGGTGTTCATAAACCTCATCATCGACTTGGAGAGATATTAGTAAAAAACGCAAAATCTGCAATTAATGGGGTTGATATGGTTATTTTTGTAATTGATTTAAGTGAAGAACCTGGTAGAGGTGATGAATATATTTTGAACTTTCTAATCGCAAATAAAACTGAGTTTATTGTGGCATTAAATAAGTGGGATTTGGTTAATAAAGAATTTAGGAATTTACGATTAGATCAATATAGAAGATTTTTTGGAATTAATAGAAACTTTCAAATTGTAAGTGCTTTTCAAGGAGAGGGATGTTCTGAACTAGTGGACATGGTACTTAATTTTCTTCCAGAGGGACCAAAACTTTATGGTGAAGAGACGATTTGCGACCAACCATTAGATAACTTATTATCTGATTTAGTAAGAGAGCAGGTATTAAAAAATACAAGAGAAGAGGTACCTCATAGTGTCGCAGTAAAGATAGAAAAGAGAGAGGAAATGAAAAGAAAAAATGGCAAAGTTTTTACAGCTATTTTGGCTACTATTATTGTTGAAAGATCAACTCAAAAAGGCATTCTTATTGGAAAGAAAGGTTCAATGTTGAAAATGATTGGTCAGTCAGCAAGGTCAAATATGTCAAAATTAATTGATGGTCCAGTTCACCTAGAGTTGTTTGTGAAAGTTGTCCCAAATTGGAGAAAAAAAGAATCAAGGTTAATTGAGTTTGGTTATGAGGAAGATTTCTAGATGAGTGGTTTTAATTTTGATGTAATTACATTGTTCCCTAAAGCTTTTGAATTAATAAATAATTTAGGGGTCATAACAAAAGCTCTAGATAAGAATTTGATCGATGTAAATTTACATGATTTGAGAGAATATGGAGAAGGTTCTTACAGGCAAGTAGACGATAAGCCTTATGGAGGAGGAGCAGGGATGGTATTAAAACCTGAACCTATTTACAAGGCATATGAATCAATTAGAAAATTACCTAAAAGTAAAACTTTGCTGATGACCCCACAGGGTAAGCTACTAAAGCAAAAGGATCTTGCGAGATGGTCCACTTTGGATCAAATAATAATTATTTGTGGTCAATATGAAGGTTTTGATGAAAGGATTAGATGTTTAGCTGATGAAGAGATATCGATAGGCGATTATGTACTTACTGGAGGTGAAATACCCGCTATATCAATAATTAACGGTTTGACTAGGTTATTACCAGGAACTCTTGGTGATCCAGACTCCTTAGTCGATGAGAGTCATAATTCTTCTTTATTAGAATATCCTCAATACACGAGGCCGTTAACTTTTAAAGATATGAAAGTGCCGGATATTCTAGTGAGCGGTAATCATGAGGAGATTAAATCGTGGAGAAGAAGAAAAAGTTTTGAAAGAACATTGGAGAGAAGAAGTGACCTAATTTCTAATAAAAACTACAAAAAATCCCCACAAAGTAAAAGAATAATAAAAGATAATAATCGATTCATAAAATTCAGAATAGGTAATGAATACGATAATTACCCTGACTGGTAGTTATAACTGGCTTTTTGTAAAAAATTTTGAGTTACAGATGGTTTACAAATTAAGTGATATCAATTGAATAGGAAATTACAAATCACTAAAAGCTACAGATTATTCTGTAATCTTAGTGAAGTTTATTGTTTACTTAAATCTCTTTATTTTGACTAAATATGAGTAAAATTTGCGCTTTACAACACCAAAAATGCAAAATAAGTAAGGTTAGTTAATAAAAAAAGAAAAAATATGCTTTCAGAAATTATAGTCATTAATTAAGAATAGATTTCATAAATAATTAAAATATTTTTTGGGAAATTGAACTGATGACTTTCCAGTGTAATCAGAATATTTTGGAAAACCAGATAAGTCAGATTGCATTCTGAATAGTGCTTCAAAGATTTTTGGTTTAAAAATTAATAAAGGAAAAATTAATACATAAAAAAGTTTATTGGGAATAGTTATGATTTTACATCTTTTGTTTTTGTGACCTGATGCAACAATTGATAATCTTTTTAGTAACTCTGAATAAGTTATCTCCTCATCTCCACCAACCTCAAGGATCTGGTTGATTTTATCTTTATGTTTGTTTTTATTTAATTTCTCTAAAAGTAAATATGTAAGTTCTGATAACTGAGAAAAATGAATAGGTTGGCGATAACCAGTTTGAGATGGAATTATGCAAAAAGGAAATTTCTTAAATAAATTAATAATCTTAATAAAGTTTCGATCGTCTTTATCTTTATAGACTCCGTAAATTATGGTTGGTCTAATTATTTGGCAATTTATTGAATATTTTTTAAAGATTGATAAGATTTCTTTCTCCGAAGAAATTAATTCTTTAATAAGAGTTTTATCGAATGCATTTGCGGCAAATCTTTTTGTTACTGCAGAAGTCGAAGAATATAAGATTACACCTTTTAAAGTTTTTAGTTCGTTTAAGTTATTTTCTTCAAGTTTTTTTATCAAATTTTTAACTAACCATATTGGAGCAAAACTAACTATGAACGAATTCTCACAAGAAAAATTTAAAAATGTATCTTGGTTTTGCAAATCTAAATAAGTGTGATTTTTGTTTTTTCTCGAAAAACAAACTAATTCGTAATCAACATTTGTATCAATAAAATATTTACCTATTAAAGTACTAGAACCTAAGACTTTAATTATTTTCATTATTGTTGGCTACAGATAGTTTAATATTATCTAAAAATATTATTGAAAGAATTTTTCAATCTTATTAATTAAATAAATGTTTTTTAAATCCAATTTTTGTTAAAGTAATAAAATTAGGGTAAAAGTATCATTAAATGTTAAGTAAAATATCTAATTGGAATTACAGAATAATTAAAAGAGGTTTTATGATACTCCAAACCTATTGTTATGACTAAATCTTTTCCAAAGTTCCGTATTGGTAATGGATACGATATTCACAGACTAGTAGAGGATAGAGATTTAATTATTGGAGGTGTAAAATTGAATCATCCTGAAAATTTAGGTTTGGATGGTCATAGTGATGCTGATGTTTTAAGTCACTCAATAATGGATGCATTATTGGGTGCACTCTCGTTGGGTGACATAGGAAAGTATTTCCCCCCATCTGATGAAAAATGGAAAAATGCTGATAGCTTGTTTTTGTTATCAAAAGTAATTGACTTGATAAGACAAGATAGTTGGGAAATAAATAATATTGATAGTGTTCTTGTTGCTGAAAGGCCAAAAATCATGCCACATATAAAACTAATGAAAAAAAACATTTCTGAAATCTTAAATATTGATGAAAATTTAATTGGGATTAAAGCAACCACTAATGAAAAATTGGGTCCAGAAGGGAGAGAAGAGGGTATAAGTTGCCATTCAGTAGTTTTACTTGAGAAAAAATGAGATTTTATTTTAATTTGAAAAAAAAAATTCAAAGATTTTGTTTATTATTAATTTGCTTACTAGTTTTAATTTTTCAATCTGATAAGCCCAATTTAAATGCTCTTACAATGGATAATTTTCACAGTGAAATGGTCATAGAGGAATTAAGACTTAAAGTGCCTGCCGATGTAAAAGCAGCTTGGTTAAACGCTGAAAAAGAAATATGGGAGCCATGGTTATCTTCTCAAGATGGTTTTTTGGGAAGACAATTATTTTGGGATAAAGAAAAAGAAGAAGCTTTAATATTGGTTAATTGGAAAAGTAAGAAATTATGGAAAAGTATACCAATGTCAGAAGTAAATGTAGTTCAACAAAAATTTGAAGATAATGTTAAGGCTGCTCTAAATTTAGGCGAAAATCCTTTTGAATTGATTTATGAGGGGGAATTAGATAAGCAAAGATGAATTTTGATATCAAGTTTGATTTTCAAAGAAGAGATAGGCTTGGACTTATTGAGGCTATTTGGGGGCAAGATAAGAGTATCGACCAATTAGAAAGAATATCTGAAAATGTATTAAGTAAAAATGAGATTGTTTTCATTACTAGGATTAATAGTGAAAAGGCTAATTATCTTTTAGATTTGTATGATGATGCACGATTCTATGAAGAAGCAAATTGCCTAACAATTGGGAAAAATCTGAATAAAATAGATACGAATAAAAAAGTTGCTATAATTTCAGGCGGTTCAAGCGATTTAGCCGTAACACTTGAAGCCCAATTAGCACTTGAAATTTATGGAGTGAATTGTCAATCTTTTATAGATGTTGGAGTAGCTGGACTTCATCGATTGATGAGTCAGTTAGAAGAAATTAATAAATATGATGTATTAATAGTTTGTGCTGGAATGGAAGGAGCTTTAGCTACGGTTGTGGGTGGATTATTGGCACAACCGATAATCGCAGTACCTGTTTCAGTCGGATACGGCGTTAGCAAGGATGGAGAAACTGCTTTAAATAGTATGTTGTCGAGTTGTTCTCCAGGCATTGCAGTTATGAATATAGATAATGGTTACGGAGCGGCAATGGCGGCTCTCAGAATTATTAAAAGTATTTCCTAAATAATTACTTTTTTTCTATTTCTAATAGGTTTTCTATCCATAAATTAAGTTGTTTTGGTAGCATCCCTTCTTCCCTCATTTTAAGTGCTTTCATCACGACTTCTGTATTTACCCACTCTGGAAATCTTTTTGGCATCTATTTTTGGATTCAGTAATTTTAATTTGGTACAAATTTTTATAAAAACAAGATCTAAGTAACAAATTTAATCTTTTAGGTTTGATTTTGTACCTAATCTAGAAAGCTCAGAAGATGTATGTTCATTTTCTACATTTTTTAATCTTTCAATTAACTCAGAAAGATCTTTGTGTGCTAACTCCCCATTTTGCTCCCATTTTAAGGATCTTGAGTTACTGTCAATTTTTTCTTTCATTGTTTCAGTGAAGTAATAAAAATATAAAACGAAAACAGGAAAAATTTGGTTAATGTTTCAAGGCTAAACTTAAAAAAATATGAAGATTTTTAATATACGGAAATTTTTATCTTTTAACCACCGCCAACTATTGAAACTATTTCTAAATTATCTCCATCTTTAAGTGTTACTTTTTCCCAATTTATGGAATTAATAATTAAATTATTTAATTCTACGACAATTGTGTTGGGTTTATATCCCATTAAGTTTAAAGCTCTAGATAGTAAAGCATTTTCTTGATCAAGTTCTATTTTTTTTTCTTCTCCATTTACTTTAATTTTCATGTGACAACTCTTTTAAAATCATAATAGCGTCTTCTTTAGGATGTTCAGAATTCATTAATTGCGAAACTATGGCAACTTTTTTAAACCCATTGCTTTTTAAATGTGAAATATTATTTGACTTAATTCCTCCAATAGCAAACCAAGGAATATCTATATCTTTTGTTAATGTTTTGATCTTTTCAATACCTATTGGTTTTTTGTTCATTTTTGTTGCCGTTTCAAATACTGGTCCTATTCCTATGTAATCACAACCCCCTTTAAGGGCATTAGAAATATCATTTTCATTATTTGCGCTTATACCAATAATTTTTGAATATCCTAATAATTTTCTTGCGGTTTTTAAGTTTAAATCATCTTGTCCAAGATGAATTCCATCCGCATTAGAAGCAAGAGCTATATCAATTCTGTCGTTAATTATGAACAAAGAATTATATTTTTTGCAAAGATTTTTGATCTTAATTGCTTCTAGAAGATTATCTTTATCAGTTCCTGTTTTAAATCTATGTTGAATGATTCTTACTCCTGCAATTAAAATCTCTTCTATTATTTCAAATAAATTTTCCTTTTGATCTGTGATTACATATAAGTGATTTTCTTTTAATATTTCCTCAGAATTCCTACGCGTGCTTAAGTTTAATAAGTCGATTTCTATAGTATAAATTTCATATCTAATTTCCGAAGCAATTTTTGAAAGTTCATGATTATGCAGCCTTGAGAATTCTTCTATAACTCTTAATGCTTCTTGAACTCTGCCTGAATTAGAACTAATAATTTGCTCAGAGGTATTTCTGTTGAGTTGCTCTTGATGGGTCAAACCTTTGCATTTGTCCTCAATATAATTTCTAGATTGTTTATAAACTTCTAGATGATTTTTCCCTAAAATTTGTCTTAAATTTTTAATCCTTTCAACATATTTTCCTTTGCCTAGACCAAATCTAGCCCAATCCTCAAGTACTCGTAATCCCTCTCTAGCTCTGTCAAGATTAGCGTCAATAATTTGGTAAATTCTTAAATCTTCAACGTTTGTAGTATTGGAATCCAGCATTAGTAACTTATTTTTTGTTGTTTTTAAAAATCCGTAGAGCATTATCTCTATCTTTTTTAATTTGATAAGAAAGTTGATCTATATTCTTGAACTGGATCTGAGATCTCAGCTTTTCAATTGGTTCTACAGATAGATTTAGACCATATAGATCGATATCTTTATTAATTAAATGAACTTCAACGGCAGATGGCAATAAAGGATTTATTGTTGGTTGAGAGCCAAGATTCATAATAGACTCAATTGTTTGGTTGGAATTTTCTATAGTCGTCCAAGCTGCATAGACTCCTTCTCCAGGTAAAAATTTTCTACCATCTATTTCAAGATTTGCTGTAGGCCATCCTATACTTTTACCAATTCCTTTACCTTTAACAACCTTTCCATTAAAACTATAAGGCCTATTAAGGATTGAGAAAGCATTTTTTAGATCACTTTTCTCTAATAAATCTCTAATTCTGCTGCTGCTGATTCTTCCTTCTTTGTCTTCTAAAATTGGAGTAATTTTTAGTTTTATGTCCGTATCTTTAATAGTATTTTTTATAGTATTTATGTTTCCACTTCTTCTAAATCCGAATTTAAAATTAGCACCTACAGAAATATTTTTTGCTTGTAATTGATTTATCAAAATATCTTTTACAAATCTTTCTGCACTTAATTTGGATAATTCCTTATCAAAAGGAATCAGAACTAATTGTTCAATCCCGAGATCCTCAAGAATAGGAAGTTTTTCATAAGGGAGATCAAGTCTAAGACGCGTCTCATTGTATAGAACTTCTCTGGGATGAGGCCAGAAGCTTGCAATTGTTGGGGTATATTGATTTTCTTCAACTACACTTTTTATTAATTTTCTGTGGCCAGCATGAAGGCCATCAAAACTTCCAATAGCTATTGAGGTAGGATTCTTTACTTCAGATGGCGATATTAAAGAGATCAAAAGATTACGTGCAATTTTATGATTTTGATGGCAAATTTGAATAGATTATAGTTTATTCAATCAAATGAATGTCTGACAAAATTGATTTTCAGTCCCTTTCATTTGGAATGCGACGCATTGGATGGATACGCTTTTGGGTTCAATCCATTTTAGGTGTTGTTGTTGCAGCTGTTTTGCTTTTTTCAAATGTTGTAAATAATAGCGAAGGGCAGCTTGGCTTAGCGCCTGGTCTATCACTTACAACAATATCCTTGATTTTACTACTTTTTAGCCTTTGGCAAGGTTGGTTAATAGTTAGAACAGGAAGAGCAATCGCGAGCAATGCAAGACCTTCAAGAGGACAAACAAGTAAATTATTAAAAAGAGGACTAATTGTTGATTTATTAGGAATTTTGTTTGGATTAATTGGATATCAAGCTCTTATGGGCGCCCTATTTATACAAGCATCCTCTCAGACGACTGGACAATTAATTACAGCGACATCTGATATTCCAATTACTGGACTTGAAATATTATCAGTTCTGAGTAACACACAAGTTATTGCGGCTCATTTTTTTGGACTTTGCTTTTCTTTATGGCTTTTAAGAAGGATTTACAAATGAATTATTAATTTTAGGTAAGTCTTCTATATTACCCCTCCAAAATAAATCTGGTTCTACAGGTGTAAGCGATATTTTATTATCTTGAATTTGAGATACATCACTAGGCCAATTTTTAGGACCATAACCTTTTGATTTAAGATCTAAAACCACCTCGCCAGCTAACCAATAATAATCATCACCCCTCGGATCTTCTCTTTTGGAAAATTGATTTTTATATTTTCTTACTGATAATCTTGTCCAGGATAATTCTTTTATTTTGCTTTTCTCGCAAGGGGGGATATTCAAATTTAATAGAAGTGAAGCTGGCCAACTATCCTTCATTGCTTGTTCGGCAACATTCATCGCAATCTCCCCAGCAAATTCAAAATTTTTCCATTTAAAACTTGCAACACTTATTGCCATAGAGGGAACATTTTCTAAAGTCCCCTCCATCGCTGCTGCAACAGTTCCTGAACAAAAGATGTCCGTCCCTAAATTTGGGCCGTGATTTATTCCAGATAGAACAAGATCAGGTTTATTATCCAAAAGTTCAGAAAGTGCCAATTTGACACAATCAGCAGGAGTGCCCGAACATCCCCAAGCTTTGATACCTTCCCCAAATAATTCGTCAGCTCTTTCAACTCTTAATGGAGATTGCAAGGTAAGACCATGCCCAGTGGCTGATCTTTCTTGGTCAGGGCATACCACGGTTACCCCATGGCCTCTTTTTTTTGCTGATTTTGCTAAAGCTCTTATTCCCTCCGCAAAAACACCATCATCATTACTTATTAATATATTTAATGGTTCCATTTATCAATAAATTTTATTTATGGTCGATATTTAAGTAAAATAAATCAATACTTATTTTTACTATATCAGTGAGTGAAATTGAATCATTAAGTCAAATTGAGGAAAAACTAAATAATCTTTCTCTAACTGCAAAAAATAATATCGATAATACTAATACTCAAGAAGAACTGGATCGATTGAGAGTTTCCCTTTTTGGGAAAAAAGGTGATTTGTCAATTATTTTGAAAACGATGGGTAAATTATCTACTACTGAAAGACCAATTGTTGGTCAAAAGGCAAATTTAGTAAAGATAAATTTGCAAAACCTAATAACTGAAAAAAAAAATAAACTTACTAGTAAAGCCTTAGATCAAAAGATTAAAAACGAAAAGATTGATGTAACTATTCCTTCAATTGGAACCCCCCCTGGAAGTAAACATCCCTTAATTTCAACACAAGATGAGATCATTGATATTTTTTGTGGCTTAGGATATTCAGTTGAGAGTGGACCTGAAATAGAAACTGATTTTTATAATTTTGAATCTCTCAATATACCCAAAAATCATCCTGCGAGAGATATGCAAGATACTTTTTACTTAGATGAAAATAGACTCTTGAGGACCCATACTTCTCCTGTTCAGATAAGATACATGGAAAATAATCCACCCCCAGTAAGAATCATTGCTCCTGGGAGAGTATATAGAAGAGATGCTGTAGATGCTACTCACTCTCCAGTGTTCAATCAGGTTGAGGTCTTATGTATTGATCAAGATATTAATTTTAGTCATTTAAGAGGCACAGTTCTTACCTTCTTAAAGACTTTTTTTGGAGATATTCCTGTGAGATTTAGAGCAAGCTATTTTCCTTTCACTGAACCGTCAGCAGAAGTAGATGTGCAATGGAAAGGTAAATGGTTAGAGGTAATGGGCTGCGGAATGGTAGATCCGAATGTCTTAGAAAAATTAGGAATAGATTCTGAAAAATGGACTGGATTTGCAGCTGGATTAGGAGTTGAGAGATTTTGTATGGTTAGACATCAGATTGATGATATTAGAAAATTTTACACAAATGATCTTAGATTCTTAGAGCAATTCTAATCGAATTGAGTATTGAAATTATGATTGTCAAACAATTTAGTTTAAAATAGCCTTAGTTTTATTTTTTTGATTGGTACGTAAAGCAGGACTAATAGTTAATGATGGTAAAGAACTTGCTGTTCAAACTGCAACTTCTGTACAAAAAAAATTGGAAAAATCCAATTTTGAAGTTGTAAGGGTAAGTAGTTCTGGGGGTATGGTTGGTTTTGCTAATCCTGACCAACATGTTCGCCCATTAGGATATTCAAATTGTGTTCCTGAAGGTTTTGATTCATCAATTGAGTTTGCAATTGTTTTGGGTGGAGATGGAACAGTTCTTTCTGCCGCAAGGCAAACAGCACCTGCTAAAATTCCAATTCTTACAATAAATACTGGTCATTTAGGATTTCTCGCCGAAGCTTATTTATCTAACTTAGAGGAAGCTATTGATAAGATTATTACCGGGAATTGGGATATTGAAGAAAGAACTTGTTTTATAATTAGTGTATTGAGGAATGATCAGAGGAGATGGGAGTCTCTCTGTCTCAATGAAATGGCTCTTCACAGAGAACCTCTTACAAGTATGTGTCATTTTGAGATTTCTATAGGGAGACATGCTCCTGTGGATATTTCGGCTGATGGGGTTATTTTATCTACTCCAACTGGATCTACTGCATATTCTCTGAGTGCTGGAGGACCGGTTATTACACCTGATTGCCCAGTGGTGCAGTTAACTCCAATCGCTCCTCATTCATTGGCATCAAGAGCATTGGTTTTTAATGATTCAGAGCCAGTAACTGTTTTCCCCGCAACGCCTGAAAGGTTGGTAATGGTAGTTGATGGAAATGCTGGCTGTTATGTTTGGCCTGAAGATAGAGTCTTAATAAGAAAAAGTAAACATTCAGTAAAATTTATTAGACTTGAAGATCATGAATTTTTCCAAGTTTTAAGAAATAAACTAGGTTGGGGGTTGCCCCATGTGGCTAAACCTAACAAATAACAATTATTTAAGTTTATTTTTTGCCTTTTAAAATGAAAACAGGATTATTTGGTTCTAATCTCATTCCCTCAGCGATACTTAAGCTTTTATAGGTCTGAATTAAATTTAAATTTGTTTTGAAATTTTTATTCTCTAATTCTTCTTTCAATTCTTTAATTGCTTGAATGTCAATTATTGGGATAATGATAATATCTCCTGAACTCATACCCTTAGCCAAGGTATTAATAATTTTAATTTTAGTCTTTTTATCGCAACCTCCAATTACTAATCTATTAGGTTTTCCAAAGGAACTTAAATTTCTCGTTTTAAAGGTATTGTTAATATCTTCTTCAAAAATAAATTTTGGTTTTACGCAAAGCCTATTTGAGTTTTCTAGTATTAACGACTTTGAACCAATCCTTTTATCGAAACAAAACAAATCCAAATCAGGCCTTAATTTTAATGCCTCTAAACCAATTGACCCGCAACCTGCTCCAATATCCCAGATCACCCCATTTTTAGGTAGCTCTAGATCAGCCAAGATTTGAACG
>CACGGY010000027.1 GCA_902572675.1 uncultured Prochlorococcus sp.
ATTTACTGATAAGTGATATGCCTATTTCTCCAGACTTTTCTGGGTGAAATTGTGTACAATAAATATTCTCCAATTGGAAAGCTGCAATAAACAATATATCTTCATAATTACAATACAAACATTCAACTTTACTCTCAGCAATTTCTTGAATACAGTATGAATGCAAAAAATAGAAATCTGACCCATTTGCTGTAGTGAGGAAATCAGATGTTATTTGTTTTGTATTAAAAATATCATTGAAACCCATATGGGGAATTTTTATTGACTTGGAGTTATTATTTTTGAGCTTTTTTGACTTAGCCCGTACAAGATTTAAACCAAAATAATTTCCTTCTTCACTTGATTCAGCTAATAATTGCATACCTAAACATACTCCTAATATAGGTAAACCATTTTTTATTTTTGCATATAAGTTTTGATAAATATTTAAACGTTTTAATTCAGATACCGAAGAATCAAATGAACCAACACCAGGTAAAATTATTTTTGAACATTTGTCTAATCCTTCCTTATCTTGAACCATTCTATATTCACAACCAATTAATTTAAGTATCCTTTTCCATGAACCAATGTTACTTGCTTGATAATCAATAAGTCCTATCATTATTATGTGATTTCGAATTTAGGATGCCATTCAAGTTTATCGTAATTAAATAGATCATCATTTGTATGCTTATGCAATATCTCAATAAATTCTTTTTCATTCATTTCATAATATTCTAAATACATTTCTAAATAATCATTTGGAAATTGGTTTTCCATAAGGTTCACGATTTGGATTCCCTGCTCCCTAGTCATTGCACCTCTTCGAATGTCTATTCCTACATCCTGAGTGCATCTTCCAAAACCAAATTTGATATACATCAAGAACGTATGCAAAGCATATAAATAAGTATCATTTTGCGCAAAGTTAGTATATGTTCCTTTGTTTTGAGAGGAAACTTCCTCTAAGCCAAAATGTTTTTTAGCAATTAAATAGTTTCTATATGAATCCCAAGATTCATAATAGGACCAATGTGTCAATTTAATGTCTTGAAGTGCATCAGAATCTAACTTCCAAAAAAATAATTCATCATCACTTATTCCATTGAATGTTTCTTGATGTTGTGATTCTAAGTAGACAGATTTTATATATTCAATATCAAAATATGGGATATTCTTTGTACTGTCGTCACCTCCATATTCAACCTCGCCATCTTCGCCATACATAATTAAATCGATATTAAAAGTGGTTGCAATTCTTGCCACAGCCGTAAAAATTGAAGTCGTCCATCCAAAAAGAGGCCTTCCTTGATTTATCAAACCTCTTTTATTAATCAGCTTCATTACATCATGAGGGGGATCTATTTCTATCAAAGAGTTACCTTTGGATTTGAAGTTTTCTAAATTCTTATGCCCAAGCTCTGTTCTTAATGGTGGGTTTACTGTTACACATAATGGATTTAAACCATATTCATTCATCATCTTATGGGTGACGTATGATCCATCTTTTCCTCCGCTAATAGGAATAACTAAATCAAAAGGAGTTTTATTTTTGGTATTGATTTTGTTCAATAAGAGTTTAAAGTCCGCCTGTCTTTTTTCCCAATCTATTGATTCTTTCTCTTCACTCCATGAACATGCATTACAATATCCTCTCTCATCAAAACTAATTCTATTTCTGGTTGAAAAATTTAAACAAGACTTGCACCAAAATAAATCACTTTTAACCATTGAATTTTAATGCTTTGTGTTTCAATAATAAATTTTTTCCTGATGTTTTTAACGATTTATTTTAAAAGCTTAATAGAGAATTAGTTTTGATTTTCAAAGACCATACTGCTCTTAAAGCATCTAAACCAAGTTATGTAAAAAATCTATTCTCGCCATGGAATAAGAGATTTTTGTAAGGAAAAACCATTAAATCTCCTAAAAAATAGTTATTAGTAGCTATCAAGTACTGTTTACACTAAATCCTAAAAACCAATTATTATGTATTTTTTTTTAAAAGGAGTCAAGGTGAATATGTTGAAGGTCATTTATAGAATTTAAAATCAAGTCTGCGCCTGCATTTCTTAGATTTGTTTCGTAAGAATTACGTTCTTTTAATCTAGAATCTAAATGTAAATGAGGAGGTGCTATGCCAATACTTATGAATTTTTGAGATGGTATTTCCTTTCTGGCATTGATAATTGTATTTATATCTGCAATAGTATCGCCTACATATGCAATGGGAATATTTGATTGGCCAAGTCTATTCCCAAGAAGCTTTTTTGATAAGTTTATAAAACCCTTTGGATTAGGCTTGTCAGGAGCATCTCCCATAGATACTAATGGAGGCGATTTAAGTCCAACTCTTTTTTCTAAAACAAATTTTGCAGAAGCATACTCTGCACCACTCACAAAACCCCAAATTATTCCTTTGCTTTGTAGTAAATCAAAAAATTTTTTATCAACTAATAACTCCTCATTTTTTATAAATCCAGACCAATATTTACTATCTTTATTCGGATCTCCTCCAAAGTAAAACTTTTCAAAACACTTAACTATCATTTCTCTTGGAGGTATTTCAAGGTTCAAATTGTTCTTTTTTGAATATCTTTTTATAAGCTCTAAACTTAAATCCCAGTCGTTATTCCAAGTCCCTTCATTTTTTGCATTATCAATATCTACATAACTTGGCTCCCATCCGGTAAATTTGTAAACTGTTTTTTTTAATGAAAGTCTGTAACTATTCTCTACGCTCCGAATTACACCATCTATGTCAAATAAAATTAAGCAAATATTTTTCAATTAATTTTTCCCTTTTCATAAAAGACTAGTATTCTTACTAAAAAAAAGCAAAGAAAAAAATATTTTTATTGATTTATGAATTATCTAAGCTTAATTTTGTAAATATCCTCTAGGAGTAAGAAAAATTTCATCTATTAATGTGGTTTGCGAATTACCAATAATTACTACTGATAACATATCAACTTCTTTGAAAGGAAAGTTGTTTAAGGTGAAAAATTTTATGGATTGATTTTTTCTTCCTACTTGTCTAGCTATTAAAACTGGAGTATCTCCCTGCCGTGAACCTAAACATAAATCAATTGCACTTTTTAGCTGCCAATTTCTTTCAATTGATTGAGGATTAAATAAAGCTATTACAAAGTCACCTAAAAGCGCTCCTTCAATTTTTTTTTCTATTAATGGCCATGGAGTTAATTTATCGCTTAAGCTTATTGAACAAAAGTCATTCATTAGTGGTGCTCCACTAATTGCGGCAGCTAATTGAAGACTACTTATACCTGGATGTACTTCAAAGTAAGGTCTATATTTTTTTTTGATTTTTTGAAGTAATTCTAAAAGTAAACCAGCCATCCCATAAAATCCAGATTCACCTGAAGAAATTAAAGCCACTTTTATTCCTTCCTCGGCTAGTTTAATTGCTTTACTACATCTTTCTTTTTCTTGAGTAAGTTTACTTTCAATGAAAACTTGGTCACTTCTTTTTAAGGGCTTAATTAAATCTAAATACATTTTGTATCCTATCCAAACAGTACATCTTGAAAGTGCTTTTTTTGTATTACTTGTTATGAAGGAGATATCACCAGGCCCACTTCCAATAATATGTATTTCACCATGGGTTGGATTATATTGATTTTTTGATTCTGCTACGGCAATAGTTACTGCCCCAGATTGATTTTTAAAAATTCTTTTTTCTAATAGTAATTTTGATTCTTCTCCTGCTGCTAGTAAGCAAGAGGCTTCCGCTACAGAAGGTGTGCCAATTTCTTTTTGCACAATATTTGAAGGGTTTGGAACAATTATTTTTGAAAGATCTTCTTTATTAAAAAACTTTATTGGTAAGTTTTTTTCTTCAGAAAGTTCTAAAATTCCTTTCTCATCTTTTTTAATATCAACAGTTGCAAATCCCGCAATTGAGCGATGAGATAAATTTTTGGACTTCAAAAAATTATTTAAAGAATTTGCTATTAATTCTTTGCTGGTATTTCTCTCACAACCAATGCCAATCCATAATACGGGAGGGTGCCAGGTCGTTTTATGATTTTCGAATATACTCACATGAAAAGTTGTATTTGGTTTTTCAGTTTCTTCTTGATAAATTTGATTAATAATTTCTCCTGATTCTGAAGTTTTCCATAAACTATTACCAGATAATTGTTTGCAAAATATTTTTTCGTTTTTGCCTTGTTTTATTACTAAGTTTGACCAATCCTTAATGTTGCCAGATCTTTTCCACCCCCATTGATTCCCAAATGCATCAAGATTTAAGAAGCTTTGAGCATTGGAATTACTAGTTTCTATTATTTCGCCATCAAGTAAACTAGCAATCTGGCAAGCAATATTTTGTGTATTTGACTGATGTAAGCCAATTAAAGGAACTATCTTTGAACATTTGTTATCTATAACGATTACACCGGGATCTTGATCTTTAGATGTTAAAAAAGAACTGATAATACGAATTGATGCAGCAATTGAGCCTATAAAAATTATTAAATCTATCTCCTGCCATTTTTCAAGTAGAATTTCTCTAGGTTTTTGTACTTGAATAATTGCAGTTTCCATCCCATCATCTTTTGAAGAACTTGCAATATATATATCTTTGACAAATTCGGTTTTTTTAAGCCTTTTTAAAATTTCTATTGAATTATTAGATAGACCTATAGCAATTCCTTTCAAATCAGAAACTATTGATATTTACGTTGAAATTATATCCTGCCACTGGATTTAAAAAATTTTCTTTGAAATATAAAAAAAAATTTAAGAAATTTATATAAAATTTGAGTAAAAATACTCATAATTTAGTCATAGACTAGAATTTAACAAAATATTCATATAGTAACAATCATTAGAACATTTGTTACGTTAATGCATAACGAAAGAATCTTTGCCTTATTATTTTTGAAACGAATATCTAAAGTTCCGAAGGATTCGTTTTCTTGAACATTATCATAAGAAATAAGTTCAAGATCCGATCAATCGGCTTTAATGTCAATTATTTTCGAGGTGCTAGATGACCATCAGCCCACCAGAAAGTGGAGAAAAAAACAAAAAAGTTTTGGAGGATCCTGTCAAGGCCGATCCAAGACCAATTGATTTTGCCAAATTAGATAAGCCAGGTTTCTGGTCAAGTAAATTATCTAAGGGTCCAAAAACTACAACTTGGATCTGGAATTTGCATGCTGATGCACATGATTTCGATGTGCATACAGGCGATGCTGAAGAAGCAACAAGAAAAATCTTTTCAGCTCATTTTGGACATCTTGCAGTCATTTTTATATGGATGAGTGCTGCATTTTTCCATGGAGCAAGATTTTCTAATTATTCAGGTTGGTTAGCTGATCCAACTCATGTCAAGCCCGGAGCTCAGCAAGTATGGGCAATTGTTGGTCAAGAAATGCTTAATGCTGATCTTGGAGCTAACTACAACGGAATTCAAATCAGTTCTGGAATTTTCCACATGTGGCGAGCATGGGGAATAACTAATGAAAGTGAACTGATGGCTTTAGCAATAGGTGCTGTAGTAATGGCTGCACTTATGCTTCATGCCGGAATCTTTCATTATCACAAAGCAGCTCCAAAAATGGAGTGGTTCCAAGATATTGAGTCTATGCTTAACCACCATATAGCTGGTTTAGTAGGATTAGGATCTTTAGCATGGGCTGGTCATTGTATTCATATAGGAGCTCCTACTGCAGCTCTCTTAGATGCAATTGATGCCGGCTCTCCTCTAGTAATCAATGGTAAAGAAATAGCAACTATTGCAGATATGCCTATGCCGCATCAACTCTGTGATCCACAAATCATCGGTCAGATATTTCCAGGATTAGCAAGTGGTACAGGTAATTTCTTTAGTTTAAACTGGTTAGCTTTCTCAGATTTCCTTACCTTCAAAGGTGGACTCAACCCTGTGACAGGAAGTTTATGGATGACTGATGTTTCACATCATCACTTAGCTTTTGGTGTAATAGCAATAATTGGTGGTCATATGTATAGGACCAATTATGGTATTGGTCATAGTATGAAAGAAATATTAGATTCACAGCAAGGAGACCCAATATTATTTCCTGCTCCTAAAGGTCATCAAGGTCTTTTTGAGTTCATGGCAGAAAGTAGACATGCCCAGCTTGCAGTAAACCTAGCAATGCTTGGATCAATAAGCATACTTGTATCTCATCATATGTATGCCATGCCTCCATATCCATATATAGCTACTGACTACATGACAGTTCTTGGATTATTTACTCATCACATGTGGATAGGTGGATTATTCATAGTAGGCGCAGGTGCCCATGCTGGAATTGCAATGGTTAGAGATTATGATCCAGCAAAACATATTGATAATGTATTAGACAGAATCCTTAAAGCAAGAGATGCTTTAATTAGTCACTTAAACTGGGTATGTATGTGGTTAGGATTCCATAGTTTTGGACTATATATTCACAACGACACTATGAGGGCTTTGGGTAGACCTCAAGATATGTTTAGTGATTCTGCAATCCAACTTCAGCCAATTTTTGCTCAATGGGTACAGAGTATTCAAGCATCTGCTGTTGGAACTTCTCTTTTAGCAGGTACTGCAGAAGCTTTACCTCACAAAGCTTTAAGTGAAGTTTTTAATGGAAGTTTAGTAGAAGTGGGTGGAAAGGTTGCTATAGCTCCAATTCCATTAGGGACAGCTGATTTAATGATTCATCATATTCATGCTTTCCAAATTCACGTAACTGTTTTGATACTTCTCAAAGGAGTACTTTATGCAAGAAGTTCAAGGTTGATTCCTGATAAAGCTTCCTTAGGATTTAGATTCCCTTGTGATGGACCAGGAAGAGGTGGTACATGTCAAGTTTCTTCATGGGACCACGTGTTCTTAGCCCTTTTCTGGATGTATAACTGTTTATCAATAGTAATTTTCCACTTCTCTTGGAAAATGCAGAGTGATGTTTGGGGACTTACTGGTGGTAACTTCGCACAAAGTTCTATTACTATTAATGGTTGGTTAAGAGATTTCCTTTGGGCGCAAGCTTCTCAAGTATTGACAAGTTATGGTCAATCAATAAGCATGTACGGTTTGATGTTCTTAGGGGCTCACTTCATATGGGCATTTAGTTTAATGTTCCTCTTTAGTGGAAGAGGATATTGGCAAGAATTATTCGAATCAATTGTTTGGGCACACAACAAACTTAAAGTTGCTCCAACCATTCAACCAAGAGCTTTATCTATCACCCAGGGTAGAGCAGTAGGTGTAACACACTTCCTTGTTGGTGGTATTGCTACCACATGGGCCTTCTTCCATGCTCGCCTTTTCGGCCTGGGCTAATTACCTGAACTTCACCTTTTTAATTCAATGGCAACAAAATTTCCATCATTTAACCAGGGTCTAGCTCAGGACCCTACAACTCGACGAATATGGTACGGAATAGCTACCGCTCACGACTTTGAAAGTCATGATGGTATGACCGAAGAAAAGCTTTATCAGAAGCTTTTCTCCACACATTTTGGTCATCTAGCCATAATCGCTCTCTGGGTAGCTGGTAACTTATTTCATATAGCCTGGCAAGGTAACTTCGAGCAGTTTGTACTTGATCCAACTCACGTTCGTCCTATTGCTCATGCTATTTGGGACCCACATTTTGGATCTGGTATCACAGAAGCAATGACACAAGCTGGAGCAAGCGGTCCAGTAAACATAGCTTACTCAGGTCTCTACCATTGGTGGTACACAATTGGTATGAGAACTAATGAGCAACTCTTCCAAGCTTCAATATTCATGAGTATTTTGGCTTGTTGGACTCTATTTGCAGGTTGGTTACACTTACAACCAAAATTCAGACCTTCTCTAGCTTGGTTTAAAAATGCAGAATCAAGATTAAATCATCATCTAGCTGTTTTATTTGGTTTTAGTAGTATTGCTTGGACTGGTCATTTGGTTCATGTTGCTATACCTGAATCAAGAGGTCAGCATGTAGGTTGGGATAACTGGTTAACAGTACTTCCACACCCTGCAGGACTAGCTCCTTTCTTTACTTTAAACTGGGGAGCATATGCCCAAAATCCTGATTCTCTAGATCAGGTGTTTGGAACAGCTGAGGGAGCTGGTACAGCAATCTTTACTTTCTTAGGTGGTCTTCATCCTCAAAGTGAAGCGTTATGGCTTACTGACATTGCGCATCATCATATTGCGATTGGAACAGTTTTCGTAATTGCTGGTCATATGTATAGAAATACCTTCGGTATTGGACATAGCCTCAAAGAAATTACAGAAGCACATAATACAAGACACCCTAATGATCCTCATAAAGGTAGTTTCGGAATTAACCACGATGGAATTTATGAAACTGTAAATAACTCATTACATTTCCAACTTGGACTAGCATTAGCATCACTTGGTGTAGCAACTTCTCTAGTGGCCCAACATATGGGCGCACTTCCTTCTTATGCTTTCATTGCAAGGGACTATACTACGCAATCTGCTTTATATAGCCATCATCAGTATATAGCAATGTTCTTGATGGTTGGTGCTTTCGCACACGGTGCTATTTTCTTTGTTAGAGATTACGATCCAGAATTAAACAAAGACAATGTATTAGCAAGAGTGCTTGGAACAAAGGAAGCTTTGATAAGTCATCTTAGTTGGGTAACAATGTTGCTTGGATTCCATACTCTTGGAATTTATGTTCATAACGATGTTGTTGTAGCTTTTGGTAATCCTGAAAAGCAAATCCTTATTGAGCCAGTATTTGCTCAATTTGTTCAAGCTGCTCAAGGTAAGATGATGTACGGCTTTAACGCTCTATTATCTGATCCTACAAGTTCAGCAAGTCTCGCTGCTAATTCACTACCAGGTAATCATTACTGGATGGATCTGATTAATAGACAAGATGCATTAAGTGCTTTCTTACCTATTGGTCCTGCAGATTTCTTAGTTCACCATGCTATTGCTTTAGGTCTTCATACAACCGCTTTAATACTTATCAAAGGTGCACTTGATGCTAGAGGAACAAAATTAATTCCTGATAAAAAAGATTTAGGTTATGCTTTCCCTTGCGATGGACCCGGACGTGGGGGTACTTGTGATAGTTCATCTTGGGACGCTATGTACTTAGCTATGTTCTGGGCATTAAATTTACTAGCATGGGTAACTTTCTACTGGCATTGGAAACACCTAGCAATTTGGCAGGGTAACGTAGCACAATTTAACGAATCAGGAACTTATCTAATGGGTTGGTTCAGAGATTATCTCTGGTTAAACTCCGCTCAACTTATTAACGGATATAATCCATTTGGAGTAAATTCTCTATCTCCTTGGGCCTGGATGTTCCTATTCGGTCACTTAGTTTGGGCTACTGGTTTCATGTTCCTTATATCGTGGCGTGGTTACTGGCAAGAATTAATTGAAACATTAGTTTGGGCACATCAGCGTACTCCAATTGCTAACCTTGTTGGCTGGAGAGATAAGCCAGTTGCACTTTCAATTGTTCAAGCTAGATTAGTTGGACTAGCACATTTCACGATTGGAAACATACTTACATTTGGGGCATTCGTTATCGCTTCCACTTCAGGTAAGTTTGGTTAAATTTCCCTTAAATAATTGAAATCACCACAAATGTGGTGATTTTTTTTGTTTAATTTAATGTTCTAGATTAAGTTAAAATTGTGTAATTATTATTAAATATAAATGTCAGATATAAAACAATTAATTTCTATTATCGTCCCTGTTTTCAATGAAAGCGAGAGTATTGGTCTTTTATTGGATGAAGTTATAAATGTAATGTCTTCTCATAAATTTAATTTTGAATTGATTGTTGTAAATGATGGTTCTAAAGATAATACTCATCAAGTATTGAAAGAACTAACTCTCAAAATTAAAGAATTGTCAGTAATTTCTCTTCGCAAAAATTATGGTCAAACTGCAGCAATGTCAGCTGGCTTTGATAATTCTAAGGGCGATATTGTTATTACTTTGGATGGTGATTTACAGAATGATCCTAATGATATTCCTTTATTAATTTCAGAAATTAAAAATGGTTATGATTTGGTTTGTGGCTGGAGGTTTGATAGAAAAGATAAATTAATTAATAGAAAGATACCATCAAAAATAGCGAATAAGTTAATAGCTTACGTAACAGGTTTGAAGTTGCATGACTATGGTTGCTCATTAAAAGCGTTTAAGAAAGAAATAATAGAAGATATTAAGTTATATGGGGAACTTCATAGGTTTTTGCCCGTTTTAGCAAATATTGAAGGTGCAAGAATCAAAGAAATTAAAGTAAATCATAGGAGCAGGAAATATGGATCTAGTAAATATGGAATTGATAGAACTTTTAGAGTTTTAATGGATTTACTAACTGTTTGGTTTATGACTAAATTTTTAACAAGACCAATGTATGGATTTGGTTTTTTTGGAATTATAAGTATTTTCTTTAGCCTTGCGATAAGCTCTTATTTGATAGTTTTAAAAATAATGGGTGAGGATATTGGAAATCGTCCTTTGCTGATGTTTGCATTAATATTAGGAATTGCTGGTGTTCAATTATTTAGCTTTGGATTATTGAGCGAACTTCTAATTAGGACATATCATGAAAGTCAAAGTCGTCCAATTTACAGAATTAGATCAATAAACAGTGCTAAGCAAAATTGATTGTTTACTTGAACTGTCTTATTAATAAAGCTGAAATTTCAACGACTTCAGGCGAAATATCTCTTAAGCCTTTTCGCAAAATTGGTAATGTTGATTTATCAGCCAATTCTTCCGCAATTTTTAATGCCTTCAATTTATTTTCTGTATCACCCTGAAAAAGACTAATCATTTTATTTCTTTGAGAATTTTTATAAAATACTGAGTACTTTTTTTCTTCGTGATTATATAAATAACTATTTTTTTTAGATAGAAATTTATTATTACTTTTTTTATTTTTCTTTAATTTAATAGAATTTAAATTGCTTTGATTTATTAACTTTTTAAAGCTTCTTTTTTTTAAAACTAGAAGTAATATTCCTATAAAAATGATAAGTAAAATTGCGAAAAAATTTAACATGTAAAAAGTTAATAATTTTTATATCATCCAGTAATAAAATTAACATTATTTCTCAGATAAATACTAAAGTGTTTAAAGATGTTTAAAGAACTATGCCATCTGATTTACCAAGTCTTTTACCCTCAATTTTTGTTCCATTAATTGGTATAGCAATGCCTGCTGTTTTTATCGTATTGATTGGAAGATTAATTACAGCAACTGAATAAATTATCAAACACTAAACTATTAAAAAAATGAGCGACTTTCAAAAATCATTCTCTGAATCAACAAGTTCTATTAAGTTTGATGAGAAATACATAGATACTTCTGTACAACCAAATGATATTGGCGTAGCAGAACAATGGGCAGTAAAAACAGTTGCTGATCCTTGTGTTGGTAATTTAGCTACTCCAGTTAATAGTGGTTATTTTACAAAAGCCTTTATAAATAATTTACCTTTTTACAGAGAAGGTATTTCCCCTAATTTTAGAGGTTTAGAAACTGGAGCAGCTTTTGGATATCTTCTATACGGACCTTTTACCATGACTGGCCCATTAAGAAATTCTGAATTTGCTCTAACAGCTGGACTTCTCGCTACTATTGGAGCTGTTCATATTTTGACAGCACTTTTTGTTCTATACAATGCACCTGGTAAAGCACCTAATGTTCAACCTCCAGATGCGACTGTTAATAATCCGCCAAAGGACTTATTTACAAGAGCCGGTTGGGCTGATTTTACAAGTGGATTTTGGTTAGGAGGATGTGGAGGAGCTGTTTTTGCTTGGTTACTTGTTGGGACATTACACTTAGACACCATAATGCCAATCATTAAAAATATTTGGACTGCTGGTTAATTTTCAAATAAAAGAATAAGTAATAATTTAATTTCAAATTTTAAGGTGAGCTCTATTAATTAACGTATGGTGCGGTCCCATCTATAATTTCTAACTACTCTTCCTGCAGAAATAAGTTTCGATTTATAATGCAATGAGATTTTATCATTAGACTTTTTTAGGGTATCTAATCCTATTCCATTTCTGCCAAATTCCATTCCAGAGCTATGGTAATAGAATCCGTCTCCTTTGTAGATTGCAATATGATCACATTTTTCTTCATTTCCAAAAAATAAAAGATCGCCAGGTCGTAGAGCCGCATACGATTCTTTGTAATTAAAAAGGTGCTTACAAAAACTTTTTATTTGAAAAGAGTCTCGAGGTATATTAATTTGATGCTTTAAAAAAGCAGTCTGAATTAATCCAGAACAATCAAAATTGGGTCCTAATGTACCTCCCCAAAGATATTCATTATTTAACTCAGATTGATCCTTGATCCATTTTAAAATTGAGTTAACTTTATCTTTTATAAAGAAGTGTTCATTTTCTAAATTGTTGTTTTTTTGGAATTCGTATTTCTCAATAATTAATCCATCTAAATTTATCCAACAGATGTAACCATCTTCATATAGTTGAACTAGTATTCTTGAGAATTTATGGTTGTTTTGATAAATATTTGGAGAAATAAGCCTAAAAATTCTATCTTTAAATATTTCAGTAACTAATTTATCTTCTGTTTCATTTTGATATCCCGAAATATTAACTTTTAATTTCCACCAAATAGTTTTTGAAAAATTAGTTTGTTTAAATAGTGAGATAGGATTTTTATAATTTTCCATACAATGTCCTTTTACTATTTAAGTGAAGAGATGGGTCTAGCCTTAAATGATATTTTAGGGAGAGTATGCTCTTATAATAAAGATTTTTCAAGTGAAGATATTGCCATAACTTGGATTAATTATAAAAGTGGGAATAAAAGTGTATTTAAAGGTTTTGGCACTGGCATAAATAATAAAAAAATGGTTTACCCTGCCAGCATAGTCAAGTTGGTTTATGGTCTTGCTACATATTATTGGATTAAAAAAGGAAGTTTATTATTATCTGATGAAATTATTGATGCAGTAAGGAAAATGTTATCTTTCTCAAGTAATAATGCAACAAGCTTCTTAATTGATTTACTTACTGGAACAACAAGTGGACCTTGTATTGAGGGCGAATCATGGGAAAATTGGAAATATCAAAGATGTATAATAAACGATTGGCTACATGATTTACATTGGGAGGAATTGAGGGGTTTAAATTGCTGT
>CACGGY010000028.1 GCA_902572675.1 uncultured Prochlorococcus sp.
AGAAATGACCTCAAAAATAAAATCATCAAAATTTGTTTTTGTACTTTTGGAGATCTTTTTGAAGAATATTTTTGAAAGTTTAGAAATTATTATCGACAATAAAATTCCAATAAAAAAAATAGATATCGCCAGAAGGAAGTTTTCAGTAACTAATTTCATATTCAAATAGAACTTAAAAATTTATATTTACTAAAATTTTAAATTATCTCTAGATAACAAACCAGTCTTGATTTTTTCATCTAATTATTATATTTCTAATTTCTTTAAATTCTTTTCTATCCGCAGTTTTGCATAATTCAAAAATTATTGATTCAGTAGTAGTTAAGATCGCTCCCTTTTGAATCATTCTCTGCAATGCTATTTCATGATCTACTTTATTCCGACTGCTCATAGCATCTGATACGAGAATAACCTCAAATCCTTTTTGTAAACAATCTAAGGCTGTTTGTTGAATACAAATATGCGTTTCAATACCACAAACTATCAAATTTGTAATTTTCTTGTTTTTAAGTTCTTCTAGAAATTCTGGTATGTTAGCTAAGCTAAATTCCATTTTCTCAATTTTTATAAATCTATTTTTGGGCAATATTTCAGGTATCGTTGCACCCAATTTGAATGGGTTCTGTTCAGATAGAAAAATATTTTCTTCTAAAATTTGGTAGGCATCTATTAGTTTTTTAATGTTTTTGGTTATTGAATCCTTTTTAAATATTGCTTTTATAATTTTTTCCTGAACATCTATTATTAGTAAAGCATTCACTTTTGGTGATGGTTTGTCATAATATTTTCCATGCCTCTTCATCATTTTATTTAAAGATATATTTAAAATAGTATTTTGAACAACTTTAGTAAACATTTTAAATCAAAAAGTTGTTTTACTCTCATCTGGAGTTATTATTGAGAATAGCCATGGGTTAATTGTTGTCATTATCCTCTCAATACAATGTCATCACATCTCCTCTTGGAGAAGATTTACATAAAGATGGGAAGAGATTAACTCCTCAAAGGCTTAAGGTTCTTAATTTATTTGAAAATATTGGTTCTGGAAAGCATCTTAGTGCTGAAGAGGTACATGAAAAGTTAGTTAAATCAAGCTCCAAAGTTTCACTTGCAACAATTTATAGAACTTTAAGACTTTTAGTGCAAATGGGTTTGCTTCATGAATTAGAACTCAGTGAGGGCGGGCACAGATATGAGTTGCTTAGTAATGACACGCCTGATCATCATCATTTAATTTGTATTAGGTGTGGTAGAACGGAAGAATTCGAAAATGATGAAGTTTTAGAAGCAGGCAAAGTTGCAGCAAAAGTTAATGGGTTTAAACTAATTGAATCCTCTTTAAACGTAAGAGCTATATGCCCTAATTGTATTTAGCAACTTTTAACTTAAAGTCCCTCCGCAACTTGATCCTGCACCTGCAGTGCAGGCAAAACAATGTTCTTTTACTGCTATTTTGTAGTCAAAAGTAAATGATTCATCCAATAGATCAAAAAGTGTCTTTGGTCCTTTATTATCTCGTAAATTTATCTGTTGGTTAAAGTCACAATCATAAATTTCTCCAACCCAATTAACACTAATAGTTTTCTTGCACATAAGATTTTCTAAATTATTTTCATTAAAATTTTCTTTTAGTAATTTGTAATAAGTATTTAGTTTCCCCTCTCTCCTAAGAGATTCTTCATATCTATTTATTGGCATATTAGTTATTGTGTATAAGTTATTAAAAACAATATTATATTTTTCATATAGTATTTTTTTATAATCATTTTCCAATATTTTTTGAGAAGGAGGAAGAATTGGACTTACAGGATTGTAAACAAGATTCAATTGCAATCCATTTTCTTTTTTCCCATAGCCTAGATCATTAAGAATTTTTATAGCATTAATACTTTTTTCAAAAACCCCAAGACCCCTTTGAAACTCAACGTTATCTTTTTCATAACATGGTAGTGAAGCAGTAACTATTACTTTATTCTTTGCAAGAAATTGAGGAAGATCTTCATAACCTTCTTCAAAGAAAATTGTTAAATTGCATCTATCAATAATATCAACTTGTTTTGTGCTCAAACTGGTTATTAGGTTTTTAAATTCTGGGTGAAGTTCTGGCGCGCCACCTGTTATGTCTAAAGTCTTGATTTTGTACTTATCAATTATTTTTGGAATAAGAGATATTATTTCATTAGACATCTTTTCAGTCCTTAGAGGACTTGAATTAACATGACAATGCTTACAAGCCTGATTGCATTTATAACCTATGTTGATTTGTAATGTTTCTATAGGTTCTTTATAAATTGAGGGGAATTTTTTTTTCATAAATCTATTATTTATAAATTGTCATTCAAAAATTCAAAAGTCAACTATTTCTTTTAAAGTTTGATCTCTTATGAGCAAGTTCAATAAACCAATTTATATATTCTTTGGGACCATTTTGAAAAACCAAGTCAAACTTTAATTTGTCATAAAGATCACTGATCCCTGTTAAACCAGTTTTTTTTGTAGAAGGTCTTTCAACTTCACCAGAACTACTATCTACAAAAATTATTTTATTATTAATGCCAAATTCATTACCTAATATTTGTATAAATTCTAAAAAAGATCTGTCACTTCCTCCTCTCAAATAACTCTTTTCACCATCATTTTTTTTTGATGTTATTGTGTCACCAACTCCTATTATTAAAGGCATATCTTCTTTTTGAATAGTTCTTTTGCATAAATCAATTTTTCCCGTAATAGAATTTGGAGAGTTTCTAAAATTAAAATTTCTTCCAAAAGGAGCTTTACCAGTTTTATCCGCAATAAATTTATTTAAAAGAAATAAAACTCCAGAATCTTTAACTGCTCCTTTAATAAGAAATTGTATGTCTGTTGATCCAATATCATCTTTAGAAGAAAGTTTAATTGTCTCTTTACCATTTTTATTTCCTAAATTTGGTGAAATATGCAGGAAAAACGAGTTTTTAAGGCCTTCGGATTCAGCTTTCAAGATGATTTCATTCATCATTTTTTCAAAACTAATTTGAATAAGCTTTCTTTTATCGGTATCATTGTTAACTAAATCAAATAGACTATTGAAATTAATGGTTGGCGAGAAGCGTGTTTCGCATATTGATTTTGCTGCGTGAAAATTGATATCTTCTTGGCTAAGTTCAGGAAAAATATTCTTAATTATAAAATTAAACTTTGGCCTTATTAGACTAGGTACTATAGATAAAAAATTTAGTTCTTTTTCTGAGACTCCTTCAAAACTTATTACACCATTGTTGTCTTGATACTCTACTCCACAGGCTGCTAAACCTCTTAAATATAGTTCTTTATTTTTAGGCTCAGTAGTGCTTCTTAAACTCCTTTCTATTATTCTATTAACCCCTCTTGGACCTTCATGTTCCCCGCACGTTAATACAAAGAATTCCTCTGCAAATTCTCTTACTGCATAGATATATTTTGATTCTAATTCTCTAGTCATTGGATCTTTAACTAAAGGGATACAAACTCCGTCAATGTCTTGAATAATTAAAATATTTTTAGAAGAAATTAATTGTTTAAGTACCTTTAATTTACTTGCCATATATTCCATATTTATAATTATTTCTCTTTTAATCTAATTTATATATCTCAAAGAAATTATAAATTAAA
Organism: uncultured Prochlorococcus sp.; assembly: GCA_902572675.1. GTDB lineage: Bacteria > Cyanobacteriota > Cyanobacteriia > PCC-6307 > Cyanobiaceae > Prochlorococcus_A. Next base: position 3,634 of record CACGGY010000028.1, read on the forward strand.
AAATTCAATATTTACAATAAATAATTTGCTATGGTCAAGAATTGCTTTAATGTAGAAAAATGTTGGTATGGATTATAAATTAAAAAAATTATCAAGAATTTCCAAAAATGAAGAATAATTTTATAGAAAACATAAATGATGAAAAATATTTTTATTCATTGATTGAAGATTTAGAGAATAGCAAAGTTGGATTTTACAGTGTTGGTTTATATCCTGCATCATTAGCATATAACTGTGCTATGCATGGCAAATCAAATAATATTCTCTTAGCTCCTAGGGAAGGTAGGGATTTGTTAGGCGCTTTCTCAAATGATGTCCTTTCTGATATGGATAATGAAACTATTGAAAAGATTAAGAGAATGGGACATTATTCTTCAGAGGGAATAAGAAAGTCTTTCGATCTAAAAGATCTTCTCTTGGAATGTGAGATAGTTATTCTTGCTTCAAATAGTAACCACATACAAGATGATGTAAAACATGCTTTAAAACTTAGAAAAACTTTAAAAAGAGAAAATGTGGTTCTTGGCTGTCTCGTTGGTTCTTTTTGTATTGATAATAAAAACAAAAACCCCTTTATTCTCTGTAATAAATATCCAAATTTAGCTTTTTTTACAGGATTTCATCGTCACGGAGCTTTACGAAATCCTAATGATAGTTTTACTGCGAATTTCTGCCATCCTAATGCCCTAACTTCTTTAATAGGAGCTCGAATTTTGAATCAATTGTCACCGAAAATCCAAGTTTCTCCTGGAGTTCATAATATTGAATGTCAATACATAAAATCAATAAAAAATATCTCATCCATATTTGCAGGTTTTGTAAATAACTTTCATTCCGATAAGCCAGGAATGCTACCTACCATCAATACTATTTTGTTAACACAATGCTTGGATCAGGCCGCATCTGTATCATTACAAGTTAGAAAAGAAAATAAATTAGATAATAAATATCTTTCATTAAAGGAACTTGGTTATGGTGAGGAAATAATTAGTGCAAAAGAAAAAATTCATAATAAATTTTTCGAAAAAGGAGATTATACTTTTTCTCAATTAAATGCTGTTAAGGCTGATGTTTTAGGGAGTATGACTCTGCCAACTGAAGGAAAACCAACAAGGAATTTCCAGGCAGGACAAGTTTTATCAGATATGCTTTTGCAACTCAACAGATGTCCAAAAGATGTCTCAGAATTTGTAAATTGGTGTGATAAATACTCTCTCAGTCAAGGAGGTTTAGAAGGTTTAAAATCCTTAAAATTTTGGCCAGACATTTATAAAGAATTCAAAATCAAAAATAATAATTGTTCAATGATTAATCTGATTTATTTATGCTTTAATGCTAATTCAGAAGAAAAAAAAGAAATTTATAAGGTTTTAATTAGTTCAGAAGAAATCACTAATTTTTGCCAAGAATCTGTAAAATCTGAATTATCTTTAGAACTAAATGAAAAATTACAAGGAGATTATCTTTTTAATGATATTGAAATCTTTTACAAGAAATTTTTTATTAACAAAGAGGAAAATGATCTCAAAAATAATGTTTCCAATAATCAAATTTCTAAAAAAAATCCAAGCTATATTAATGTATTGAAAATTATTAATAATTATTTTAATAATTGAATATTTGTTGAATTTATAAAAAACTAAGTTTTTCATTTATTTACTAATCTTGATTGCAGGGTTAGAATTATGATGGTTTAAAAAGGTTTTTTTGAAAAAGGAATTATCACATCGTTCTCATGAACTGAAAGCTCTTGGTTGGAATCAAGAAGATTTAAAAAGATACGAAGATTTATGGGACTACAGTCAAAGATGGGGATTAATAAATTTAGAAAGAGAAGATAGACAGTTTTTAAAGAAAGCAGAAAAGTTACTCCCAAAGATTCAAAATAAAAAGATTTCCGTTAAAAAAAATATTGAAGAAAAATCATATTATTTATGGTTAAATTTTTACCTAGATGAAATTAATATTTTTAGTAATTCTAATCTCCCCAAAAATAAACATGGTGTTTGGACACTTTTAATTGAAGAGGAAATAAAACTTCTTAGGGAATTACAACCAGTTATGGGTCTCCCAGATACTTTAAAAGCCAAGAATCTATTCGAATATAGAAAAAAGCTTTTAAATAAAGCATTTATCGAATTTGATGCTAAAAATAACGATAAGGTTTTCAACTTTGATGATGTTTTAAACAACTCTGAAAAAGATGTTGGTAAGAATTGGAAATCAATTACTGAAAAAGATCCTGAGGCTAATAAAACTTTTCCAATAATTGAATCTTCAAATATTGAGAAACTCAGATCAGCGATAAAAGAGGATTTGAGTTTATATATGAAAGATAATTACCCCTCTTTAAAAAAGGATTTATAAATATTTATCTTTTTTTTGTTTTTTTTTTGGACTTTTCTAAGTTAAATAGATAATAGGATTATTTATAAAATTTTGAGCAACCAAAAGTTCGAGACACTTCAGTTACATGCAGGCCAAGTTCCTGATCCAACTACAAATTCTAGAGCAGTTCCCATTTATCAAACTAGTTCTTATGTCTTTGATAATGCAGAGCATGGAGCCAATCTTTTTGGATTAAAAGAATTTGGAAATATTTATACCCGACTTATGAACCCTACCACAGATGTCTTCGAAAAAAGAATGGCAGCTTTGGAGGGAGGAATGGCAGCACTTGCAACATCCTCAGGACAAGCTGCTCAATTCTTGGCAATCGTGAATTGCATGACAGCAGGGGACAATTTTGTCTCTACATCTTTTCTATATGGTGGGACTTACAATCAATTTAAAGTACAATTTCCAAGATTAGGAATAGAAGTTAAATTTGCGGATGGTGATAGTATCGATAGTTTTAGAAATAAAATTGATGATAAAACCAAAGCAATATATGTCGAATCAATGGGAAATCCTCGGTTCAACATTCCTGATTTTGATGGACTTTCTGCTTTGGCTAAGGAAAATGGAATTCCTTTAATAGTTGATAATACCCTTGGTGCTGGTGGAGCTTTAATAAGACCAATTGATTTTGGAGCAGATGTTGTTGTAGAAAGTGCAACGAAATGGATCGGTGGACATGGAACAAGTATCGGTGGGGTTATTGTTGATGCAGGAACCTTTGATTGGGGAAATGGTAAATTCCCGCTAATGAGTGAGCCAAGCGCTGCTTATCATGGGCTCGTTCATTGGGACGCTTTTGGTTTCGGTAGTGATATCTGCAAATCTTTGGGAGTACCTGATAATAGAAATATAGCTTTTGCGTTAAGAGCAAGACTTGAATGCCTGAGAGACTGGGGATCAGCTCAAAGTCCTTTTAATTCATTTTTGTTATTGCAGGGTCTTGAAACTCTAAGCTTAAGAATAGAAAGACAAACTTCTAATGCTCTTGAATTAGCAAAATGGTTGGATTCTAATTCTAATGTAAGTAGTGTTAATTACCCAGGCTTAGAATCTGATCCATATTACTCAAGTGCCAAAAAATATACTTCTGGAAGGGGAATGGGTTGTATGCTTATGTTCTCTCTTAATGGTGGATATGAAAATGCAGTGAAATTTATTGATTCCTTAAAATTAGCTAGCCACCTTGCTAACGTAGGGGATTCAAAAACATTAGTAATTCATCCGGCTTCAACAACTCATCAGCAATTATCTGAAGAAGAACAATTATCTGCAGGTGTTACTCCTACGATGGTGAGAGTTTCTGTAGGAATTGAGCACATTGATGATATAAAATCAGATTTCGAACAAGCACTTTCACAAATCAAATAGGAAAAGAGATTTATTGGCTTTAATAATTCCTAGTAACTATCACAAGATTAGTGATGTTGAGAAAAATCATATATCTTGGATCGAACCTGAATTGGCAAAAAGACAGGATATACGTCCTCTTAGGATTGGTATTTTAAATATCATGCCTCTTGGCAAGCAGTATGAATTTAACTTACTACATCCACTTGGTTTATCTCCTCTTCAAATTGAGCCAGTTTGGATAAAGCTTGAAACTCACTCTTATAAAACATGGGATCATAATCATCTAAATAATCTATACATAACTTGGGAAGAAGCAAATACTCCCGAACCGTTAGATGGAATTATTGTTACTGGAGCACCTATTGAGCACCTAGCCTTTGAGGAGGTTAAGTATTGGGATGAATTTGTAAAAATTGTAAATGAAGCTAGAAATTCTTGTGCCAGTACTCTTGGATTATGTTGGGCGGGCTTTGCGCTGGCTTATTTGGCAGGAGTTGATAAGCAAGTTTTTGATAGGAAATTATTTGGGGTATTTCCTTTAAAAAGTCTTGTTCCTGGACACCCTTTGATGGGTACACAAGATGATGAATTTATATGTCCTCAAAGTAGATTTGCGGGATTACCAGACTTGGAAATGGAGAAGGCCCAAAAAGAAGGGAAATTGAATTTGTTGGCTTATGGAGAAAACGTTGGGTATACAATATTTGAATCTAATGATCAAAAACAACTTATGCATTTAGGTCATCCTGAATATACGGTGCATAGAATTATTAGTGAAATTGAAAGAGACAAAGAAAAGGGAGATGTTCCTCCTCCTGAAAATTTTGATTTAAATAGTTCAAAAACCGCTTGGAGATCGCATAGGAATTTGCTTTTTCAGCAATGGCTTTGGTTTTGTTATCAACAAGTTAGTCTTAATTAACTTTTTTAATGAGCGCTTTCCATACCACCTAGTCTTTCAAATAAGTTAAGACTTTCTTTGTTTAATCCCACAATTTCAACTTTAGAACCACCATTCTGGAATTTTCTAATAATTTGCTCAAGAGCAACTACGCCACTTTGATCCCAAATATGAGCTAAAGACATATCAATTACAATATTTTCAGGATGTTCATGAATATCAAATCCTTGTAAAAAATAAATTTTACTTACAAAAAATAATTGACCTTTTACTTTGTAGGTGGTCAAATTATTTTCTTTAGCTCTTGAGACAGTTATAACTTTTGCGACTTTTCTGCTGAAAAGAATTGCAGCTAATGCAACTCCTGCAATAACTCCAAGTGCAAGATTATGAGGTTTTGTAAGCATTGTAACTGCAAAAGTCATAAGCATTACTGCAGTATCACTTTTGGGTATCTTTCTAATATTTTTTAATCCATTTATATCTGCTGTACTTATTGCGATTGTTATCATGATTGCTACTAAAGCAGCCATTGGTATTGCTCCAATCCAAGACTTCAAGAGGATAATCATAATTAGTAGAGATATACCTGAGGAGAGGGTTGATAATCTAGATTTACCACCATTTTCAGTATTCATAACAGATTGCCCAACTAAGGCACATCCTGCCATTCCACCAAATAAGGATGCAACAATATTTGCGATTCCTTGTCCTCTTGCTTCTTTATTTTTATTAGAACTTGTATCAGTTACATCGTCTAAAATGTCTTGAGTTAAAAAGGTTTCCATTAAACCCACAAGGGATATTGCAAGCGAAGTCGGTAAAATTATCCCTAATGTTTCAAGACTAAAAGGTACTTTCCCATTTTCTATTGATCCAAAAGGAAGAGAAATACTTGGTAATCCATCAGGTAATTTACCCAAATCGCTAACTGTTGGGACATCTAGATTAAAGAATATGCTTATAAGAGTAATTACTACTATTGCGATAAGTTGAGATGGGACTACTTTTGTGATCTTTGGAAGCCCATAGATAATTACTAATCCTAGGATTACAAGAATCCAAACTACTGGAATCTGAGAGTTAACTGGATATTGACTTATAGTTTGTTCAACTAATCCTTTTGATTCTTTAATACCTATTCCTAACTGAGGTAGTTGTGCTTGAAATATTAAAAGTGCCAGTGCATTTACAAATCCACTTAATACTCCTGTTGGCACGAATCGCATTTGGTAGGCAAGTCTTAAATATCCCCAAAGAATCTGGAATATTCCAGTTAATAAACCAGCTGCAATAAGATATGGGACTCCTAATCCAGGAGCTTGTGATTCTCCATAAGCGACAAGTCCAGTCATTAAAAGAGCTGTTGAACCTGTGGCTGAAGTGATCATTCCCTTTCTTCCTCCAACAATCGCAATTGTTATAGATAAGCAAAATGCACCAAAAAGGCCAACTTTAGGATCTACACCAGCTATACCTGAAAAAGCAATTGCCTCTGGGATCATTGCAAAAGCAACAACTAAGCCAGAGAGAATATTTGACTTTGGATCATCTAACCAATTTTTAGATAAATATTTTGTGAAATTTGACATTTTAAGTTTCTTTATAATTAAGAAGTTAACTCATAAAGGAGGCAAAATACCTTGTGGGTCAAAAATATTCTTTAAAGTTTTTAATTCGTTCATTCTATTTCCAAAGGCTAATTTAATTTCTTCTTCATGAGAATTCAAATGATTATGCAATTGTGCTAAGTGAATATTTGGATAAAACCTTTTTAGCTTGGTCCAAGATTTATAAATCCATTCCAGAGCGACTTCTTTTTCTTGAAGATCATTTTTTTTCCATGATGCATATATCCATGGTTTCCAAGTACTTTTTCTATGAACAAAAAAGCTTGAGCCATGATTTAACTTTTTAGTTTTGCACCCTAATTGTTGAGAAGCAATATAACAGGAATTATTTGGTTTATTATCCATTATTTCATTCAAACATTTTATGAAAATAGGGATATCATTTTTTAGATCTTCTCCAAGAAGACTAATTACCTCAGAATGGTTATTTGCATTCAGCTCATATAAATTTAATTCCTTTGGGAAAAAATTAATTTTGTTAAAGTTCTCAAAAAATTTTTTTTCTAGAGAGGGAAATTTGTCTAGAAGCATTAAATATTCTTCTGTTCTTTTATCCTCAAAATTATTTTTGAGTTCGGCAAAAATATATATATAAATTTTTTGGGCATAAATCCATTGAAGACTAATATTTTCTGGAAATTCCTCTGATAGTTTTATTATTTCTGAAAGTTCATTTAAATTTACAAATCCTTCAATAACCTCAATTGGATTAGATTGGATAGTATTGAGTTCTATTTCGGTAATGATCGAGAAGAATGGTGCTGCGCCCTTAAGTGCTTCCCAAATCAATTGTTTTTCTGGATTTATTTGATTTTTTTTTAAATAAATAAATGTGCCATTACCCAAGAAACCTTTTATCGATTCAATATTATCGATGGCTAATCCGTAGGCTCTACTAAGGGGGCTTACTCCACCAGTAAGTATATAGCCAGCTCCAGGAAGTTTAGAAAGTCCGATTGGAAAACTTCGATTATGTTTTTGTAAATGATTTAATAAATCCCCCATTATTACTCCACCTCCAATTCTGACTAAATTGCTTTCTATATTTAGGTCAATTTTGTTGTAATTTTTTCTTAGATCAAGAGTTGTAAAACCATCTTTTGCACAGCTAGATGTTGTACCTCCACTACATACACAAAGATGCTCGAGCCCTTTTTTTGAAGAATTATTTTCATTAAATAAGAAATCTTCAACGTCGTAAATTATTTCCTTTAACTTTGCGTCCCTTGAATTAATATTTGGAATTTCAGGCAAGTTATTATTTTTTTTCACTACTTGATATCGTTCTTTACTATTATGTTATAAGTAATAACTTAATTTTGGATAACCTAGATTCGAAGTTAAATAATCAAGTAGCTATTCTTATCTGTGGACATGGTAGTAGAAATAAACTTGCTATTAATGAATTTCAAGAATTAACTAAACTCATTCAAAAAAGATATTCAGATATCATAGTTGAATATGGTTTTTTGGAATTTGCCAAACCTTCACTTGTAGATGCTCTAGACAAGTTAAGAGATCATTCTATAAAAAAAGTAATTGCAATACCCGCAATGCTTTTTGCTGCTGGCCATGTCAAAAATGATATACCTAGTCTGCTTATGAATTATTCAGGTAAAACAGGCATGGAAATAATTTATGGTAGAGAATTAGGCATTAATAATTTAATGATCAGTGCAGCTTGTGAGAGAGTGAAAGATGTATTTAAACAAAATCATACTCTCCAGCCTGAAGAATCATTACTAGTCGTTGTTGGTAGAGGCTCTTCTGATCCAGATGCAAATTCCAATGTTTCAAAAATTACGAGAATGATCGTAGAGGGAATTGGTCTGGGATGGGGAGAAACAGTCTATTCTGGTGTAACATTTCCTCTCGTTGAACCTGGTTTGAAAAATGTTGTGAGACTTGGTTATAAAAACATAATTATTTTTCCTTATTTCCTTTTCTCAGGAGTGCTTGTTACTCGAATCAAAAGGCAAAGTGATTTAGTTGCTATTAATAATCCACATATTTCATTTATACATGCAAAGTATCTTTCATCACAATCTTATGTAGTGGATACATTTGTAGAGAGGATTGAAGAGATTCTTAATGACGAGGGGAAGAATTTTATGAATTGTTCCACTTGCAAATATAGATCAAGTTTATTTGGATTTGAAAATGAAGTTGGATTGGTCCAAGAAAGTCATCATGATCATGTAGAGGGATTGGGTGTTTCTTGTGAATTATGTGACATGGAATGTAATGGTGCTTGCGAAATTGATAGCCCAATCCTTGCTCATGAACAAAATGAATCTAATTTATTGAAAAAGCATTCTTTAGAAAATAGACATTCAAATAAACATGTTCATGATCACCATCATCATAATCATAGTTTCTATCCAAATTCAAAACATCCTTTGGGTCCTGTCACGCTTCGCTTGCTTAACGAAGATGAAATCTTAAGAAAATCCGTCGAAAATGACTGAATCATCTGTCTCTTTCTCGGCTAAGTCTTAATAGACTCAGTAAATATAAGTTTTTCTAATGTAAAACTTGAAAATATTTTGGGTTAGATTTTCCACAGTTCTTAGTTCGTTTTCCACGTCCAAATCCACATCGGATTAGAAGTGCCAGTATTTTTTAGAAAAAACAGGACTTCAACATTATTGTTGACTTTTTTTTAAGACCTTATCAATTCCTTCACTAAAAAAAATATTTTTCTAAATTTAATTTATAACGTGAGTCTCATTTGATACCCTTAAAAGAGTGCTAGAAAAAATTTTTTGACTTTTAGGTAAAAAAACATAATCATAGTTTTGTAGGAAAAAAGCTATGGATC
>CACGGY010000029.1 GCA_902572675.1 uncultured Prochlorococcus sp.
TGAAGGCGAATGATATTAAAAATACTTTAAATGATGTAGTGATATCTACAGAACACTTAGTTTACGGTTTCACTTATGATAAAAAATATGGATTTCAAATTTTAAATCAAAAAGGTATTCCAGAATTTCTTGAAATTATAAAGAAAATGAAGTCAGATCCGGCAGTAAAAAATGAATTTAATGATTCTAATGAGTCTTTGGAAAAATATGGTATCGATCTAACTCAATCTGCACGAGATGGGATTTTAGACCCTGTTATTGGTAGGGATGAAGAGATTAGAAGAACAATTCAAATATTGAGTAGAAGAACAAAAAATAATCCAGTTCTTATTGGAGAACCTGGGGTTGGAAAAACAGCTATTGTAGAAGGATTAGCTCAAAGAATTATTAATGGCGATGTACCTTCTGCGCTGCAAGATAGGAAACTAATTTCATTAGATATGGGTGCACTTTTAGCTGGAGCAAAATATCGTGGAGAATTTGAAGAAAGAATAAAAAACATTCTAAAGAAAGTGAAAGAATCAGACGGCAAGATTATTCTTTTTATTGATGAAATTCATACGGTAGTTGGTGCAGGCGCTAGTGGAGGTTCTTTAGATGCAAGCAACCTATTAAAACCAATGCTTGCGAGAGGAGAACTTAGATGTATTGGTGCTACAACTATTAATGAACATAAACAAAATATAGAAAAAGATCCTGCTTTAGAACGAAGATTTCAAAAGATAAAAGTTGATGCTCCTTCAATAGATGATACTGTATCAATTTTAAGAGGATTGAGAGAAAGATACGAAGTTCATCATAGTGTGAGAATTTCTGATAATGCTTTAGTTGCTGCTGCAACCCTTAGCGAAAGATATATTAACGATAGATTTCTTCCTGACAAAGCAATAGATCTAATCGATGAAGCAGCCTCAAGATTAAATATGGTAATAACTTCCAAACCTGAAGAAATTGATGAAATTGATCGAAAAGTTCTACAGTTTGAGATGGAAAAATTATCTTTAAAAAGAGAAACAGATGATTTTTCTATAGAAAGATTAAAAAAAATCAATAATGAACTTATATCCCTTAAAGATAAACAGGCAGAATTAGGCGCTCAATGGAAAAAAGAAAAAGATGAAATTGATGAGATTAGCACCATAAAAGAAGAAATTGAATCTGTTCAATTGCAAATAGATCAAGCCAAAAGGAGTTTCGACCTCAACAAAGCAGCAGAATTAGAATTTGGAACTTTAAATTCTTTACAAAAAAAGTTGAAAGAAAAAAGTGAGTCCCTAGTAAATTCTCAAAAAAATGGAGATACAAGTCTTTTAAGACAAGAGGTAACTTTTGATGATATTGCAGAAGTCGTCTCAAAGTGGACCTCTATTCCAGTACAGAAATTGAACCAGTCAGAAAAAGATAAACTCTTGAGCCTCGAGTCAATCCTTAAAGAAAAAATTATTGGTCAAGATAGTGCAATTAGGGCAGTTGCAGATTCCATTAAGAGATCAAGGACTGGTCTAAATGATCCAAGCAAGCCATTAGCCAGTTTTCTCTTTTTAGGTCCAACTGGTGTTGGCAAAACAGAGCTAAGTAAAGTAATCGCCAAAATAATATTCGATTCAAATTCTTCAATTACAAGACTGGATATGTCTGAATATATGGAAAAGCATTCAGTGAGCAAAATTATAGGTGCGCCTCCTGGATATTTAGGTTTCGAGTCAGGTGGTCAACTAACTGAAGCTGTCCGCAAAAATCCTTATTCATTAATACTCCTAGATGAAATAGAGAAAGCTCACAAAGATATTTTAGATATTCTTTTACAGGTTCTTGATGATGGAATCATTACTGATGGTCAAGGTCGTACAATCAATTTCAAAAATTCAATCATTGTTCTCACAAGTAATTTGGGAAGTCAATCAATAAATGATTTATCAGTTAGAAAAGAAGATACAAATGAAATTAAAAAAGTTGTAGATAATGAAATTAAAAAATTTTTCAAGCCTGAGTTTTTAAATCGACTTGATGAAATAGTTATTTTCAATAATTTAGAATTAAATGACATAAAAGAAATTGCAAAAATCCAGCTTCAACATTTAGAGAAAAGACTTAACAAAAAAAACTTAAAACTAAAAATTACGGATGAAGCAATTAACCAACTTGTCGAAAATAGTTTCGACCATGCCTATGGTGCAAGGCCTTTAAAAAGAATTATTCAAAAACAAATTGAGACAAAAATTTCAAATAATATATTGAATAATTATTACCTTAATAAAGACGAGATTAATATTTATCTGATTAATGGAGAGATAAATGTTGATTAAATATCTAATTAAAGAATCCTACATGAATTTAAAATTAACAATTTTAATCTAAGATTTGAACCAATCAGGAATTTCCTCATAACTTGCTTTATTCGATTTATTTTCTTTTGATTCTGTTTTCCAACAACATGTTCTGCCCTTATCCTTATTCTGTAAGTATTCATTAGCCCATCTCCAAATTAATTCAGAGGTGAACTCCATTCCCACATTATCCATAATTCTCAGATCTAAAGCATCTAAGTCATGTAATTTTTCCCAGTAATTCAGCAAAGGGTCATCTTTATTTATTAGAAAAGTATGGTCAAATTGCTCCTTTAATCTATTTTCTAAGGGCTTTAGACTTGAAAAATCGACAACAAAACCATTTAGGTCTAATTTTTTTGCAGTGAACCAAAAGGTGAATGATCTTGAATATCCATGCACAAATCTGCAGTGGCCTTCATGGCGCCATTGCCTATGTGAACAGGGAAAATCCTCGTAACTTTTGCTGCATGAAAATTTCATAGAATGAATATACATCAATTAACTGTTAGGATAATTTTTAATAAAACACATTGAGTAGGATTCAACATAACGAACATAATGACTTATTCAACTAATTTTTCGATAGAGGATCTACGCTTTGACAATTATGGATTAATCCCTGCAATAGCACAAGATTGGCTTGACGGATCAATTCTTATGCTTGCTTGGATGAACAAAGAATCTTTGAAAATGACACTTGAAACCAAAAACGTTCATTATTGGAGTAGATCAAGATCAGAAATTTGGAGAAAAGGAGCTACAAGTGGAAGTACCCAAATACTTAAGGAGATAAGATTCGACTGCGATAATGATGCACTAATCCTTTTGATTGAACAAAATGGTTCAGGAGCATGTCACACTGGGGAAAAAAGTTGTTTTTTCAACGAAATCAAAATTAATCAAAGTGATAAAAAAGAGAAAAAAACAACTCCCTTCTCAAATATTTGCTCTGAATTATTCAATACAATTAAAGAAAGATCAATAAATCCATCAGAAAAAAGTTACACAAATCATTTATTGACCAAGGGTAGTAATACTATTTTGAAAAAAATAGGAGAGGAATCTGCAGAATTTATAATGGCTTGCAAAGATAATGATAAAAATTCAATCTCAAATGAAGCTGCTGATTTAATTTATCATCTGCAAGTAGCCCTTATGCATAAAGGGGTGGAGTGGAAAGATGTACTTGCTGTTCTAGAATCAAGAAGAAAAAATTAAATAATAAAAATCTATAATTAATATTTTTTTTACCTAAAAATTTTAAAAAATATTATAATTAACTAATTAATAATTATTAATTAATTATTAATTAATTATTACATGTATGGCTTATTACTGAATTAACTATAAGTTAAATATATCAACAATGAGGTAAATCGTGAGTTCATTAAGCGATTTTCTTGGTGAAATAGGTCGTCATCAACTTTTGACTCCCGAAAGAGAACTAACAATGGGCAGAAAAGTCCAAGAGATGGTTGTGCTTGTTAATAGATGTCAAGAGGCAGGAGGAAAAGGCCCCGCTTGTGAATACTCCGAAGCTGAGAGAAAAAAGATAAAAATTGGTGAAAAAGCTAAAAACGAAATGATAACAGCCAATTTAAGATTAGTAGTTAACCTCGCCAAGAGATATCAAGGCAAGGGACTAGAACTGCTGGACTTGATTCAGGAGGGTACATTAGGTCTTACAAGGGCTGTAGAAAAATATGATCCTTCAAGAGGGCATAGATTTTCCACCTATGCTTATTGGTGGATTAGGCAAGGTTTAAATAGAGCATTGTCAACTCAAAGCAGAACGATCAGGATCCCTGTAAATATTAATGAAAAACTTACAAAATTAAGATCTGCAAAATCAAAGCTAATGCAACTTAAGGGTGTCCCACCCAGTAGTGATGAGCTAGCTGAAGAAATGAAAATAACCAAAGAGGAAATTGACGAGCTCCTTTCTTGTGAATTGAGAAGCATCACTGTTAGTCTCCAAGGCACTGTTAAATCAAAAACAGATCCCTCTGAGTTAGTTGACATCCTTCCGAGTGATCAAATTGCTCCAATGGAGTTAGCTGAATTAGCCGAGAGGACGGCATCAGCTTGGAAGTTATTAGATAAAGCAAATTTAACTGAGAAAGAAAGAAAGATTGTAAGTCTAAGATTTGGTTTAGATGGCTCAAATGAATGGAGAACTTTAGCTGAAGTCGCAAGACATATGAGTTGTAGCAGGGAATATTGCCGACAAGTTGTTCAACGTGCTTTAAGAAAGCTTAGAAAAGCAGGAATACAGAACGGATTAGTTGATAGTATTAGCTAAAAATTCCATTCAAATTTTTAATTTCATTTAGTAAGGATGAAAGAGAATTACAAAAAACAAGATAAAGTTTATGATGCTGAAGTTTTAGAAAGTTCAACATTTGATGAAAATATAGTAATCAAGATTCTTATTAAAGCAGGTAGAACAATTGCCAAGCCTGCATTAGAAGTTTTGGAGATGGCTATAGATCCTTACACTCCAGCACAAGTAAGAGTTTCATTAATGGCTGCGCTTGCCTATTTAATTATGCCATTTGACCTCTTCCCTGACTTTATGCCATTAGTTGGTTTTAGTGATGATTTTGTGGCCCTCACAGCAGTACTTAGTATATGGAGCAAATATATGACTCCTTCCATAAGAGCAAGAGCAGAAAATAAGCTTAATAAATTATTCCCTTTTTATTAAATGAGTAAATTATCTCAACAAGAAGAAAAAGAACTCGTATCCTTTATTAAAGATTGGTTGAAATCTCATGGATTTAACCAAAAAGACCTAGCAAATGAATTAAACATTAAATCGAGCAGAACATCTGAGATTATTCTGAAATTTAAAGAATTATATAAAAAAGGTGGTATGTTCAACATTGCAAAAAATCTCATAAAGATTGAGCAAAAATGGTTAAATAATATCAAGAATGATTATTTAGAGACAACACAAACACCACCATATAATCAATTAGATATCGATTCATTAGTAAGCCAGATTACTCAAGATACTTGTGAATAAATATAATTTAAAATATCATATTTAAATTAAAAATAATATAACGCCTTAAAAACTACCCTTTAAATAAATATCGTTTTAATACCTAAATCTAATAAAAAATTAAATTAATAAAGTAGAAATATTATTCATTTTCATTTAAATTATGTTTTTTTCAATTAATAATTAATAATTACTAAAAATATTTTGATAAATTATATTTAAAAGGCTTGAATCCAGGGATAAATATCATAATTAATCCATATACCTTTTTGCCAATATATATCCTCCTCAATAAGATCTTTCAACTCATTTTCATCATTAGCATTAAAAATTCCAAACAAATATTTGGTACATTTTGTTGGCCCTAATGTAACTAAAATATCTCGATCTTTTAAGTTTTTAAGTCTATTAAGATGTTGTTCACGAAACGGTCCCCTTTTAATGATTGCATCTTCACAGTACTTTCCAAAAACTACAAACTTTTCCATTTTTCAAGATAAATAACAGAATAAATACATACTAAATAATTGCATATATTACACACAAATTGCTATGTTATTTATTGCAACTTTCTTTTAATTAATTATGCTAATTGGAAGCGATCTCCTTACAAAAGTTAAAGAACTTGGTGATGTTAGCAAATCTGACCTAGTTCGCGCCTGTGGATATGTTTCCACTAAGAAAAACGGAGGTGAACGCTTAAACTTTACCGCTTTTTATGAAGCACTTTTAGAAGCAAAAGGGGTTAATCTTGGTGATTCTGGAAATGCAACTATTGGGAAAGGTGGAAGAAAACTTAGTTATATAGCTACAGTTCAAGGCAACGGTAATCTTCTGATTGGGAAAGCTTATACAGCACTTCTTGATTTAAAAGCAGGGGATGAATTCGAAATTAAGCTGGGAAGAAAACAAATCAGATTATTACCTACAGAAGAATCTTAAATACAACAAAAATGATTAAGATACATCATTTTCAATTAACTTTTTTTAGTTAATTTTTTTAATTAATAAATTTTTTCTTTATTTATTTTTTTTGATCAGCAGCAATACGCATTTCTTTACAAAATTCACCAACATTGCAGACGACATCTTTTTCACTTGAACTAGAAATTCGTTTTACAAATGCACTCCCAATAATTACTCCATCTGCTCCCCACTCTCGAACTTTATTAACATGATCAGGTGAGGATATCCCAAAACCAACAGCAATTGGATTGCTATTTACATCTTTTAATTTAGCAATAAGATTTTCTACTCTGTTTTCCATTGTGTTTCTTTCACCAGTGACACCTGTAACACTTACTAAATAAGTGAAGCCTTTTGTATGATTTGATATTGATTTCATTCTTTCAAAAGGAGTAGTTGGAGCTACTAATAAAATCAAATCCATAGAATGGTTACTAACTATTTTAGAAAATTTATAAGCTTCCTCTAAGGGGAGATCTGGAACTATCAATCCAGAAACTCCAGCATTAGATGCCATCTTACAAAACTTTTCAAAGCCAAAACTTAGTAATGGATTTAAATAAGAAAAAAGGATGATTGGTATATTTAATTTACCTTTTAGAGACTCTAAAAGTTTAATTACTTTTCTTGGGTTAGTACCTGACTTTAAGGCACGAGAGGCCGCCACTTGAATGACAGGTCCGTCTGCTAGTGGATCACTGTAAGGGATACCTAATTCAATAAGGTCAGCTCCATTTTCTTGTAACTTTAATAAGATCTCAGACGTTATTTCAATATTGGGGTCCCCAGCCATTATGAAAGGCATTAAAGCTAATTTTTTATTATTTTTTAACTCACAAAACTTCTCATCTACCTTAGATAAAGAATCGTTTTTAGTAATTTGCATTTTATTATCTTTCATGATTTTTGAGTTTTTTTTTATGAAAAATTTATGGATTTTTCTCTAAATCTTCCATTAGTTTTTGCTGCTCTTCATTTGACAATGCATTGAATTTGGTTTCTAGTTTATCATTAACGACTTTTTCATACTCTTTTCTATAACGCTTCCTTTGTTCCATGAACGTCATTTTTCCATTTACAACTCTATAAACATAAGATGTTACCCAAGTAATAACAATCAAAATCAGGATGCAACTTGAGAGAGTAGTAGCCGTAAAATTGTCGATACCAATTTGCGGTGCAAATTTATAACTAATTAATCCTATAAATGAAATAAATAAACCTATTTGTATAACTTTACCTTTAGTCAATTATCTACCCTTTACCACTTCCTTTTAGTCTGAGATTTAAAAATGGAGAAAATAAAATCAAACCCGGAAAGAAAAGAAATACAAGGCCATAAATTCCTAATCTCTCAAATTTACCCATAATATTCCATCTATTATTCATCCAGTAAAATAGTAATAATGGAATAAACAACAAATAAGTAGAAATAATTCCAATATAAGCAATTAAAGTAGCGAATGAATTATTGAAGAAACTTTCCATTTTGATCTATGATTTCTTAGTTAAAACATAACAACTATTGGAAGTTATCGTCAGAACTAAAAATAAATAATTAAATAATGGGAGTGGGGGGACTTGAACCCCCACGAGCTAAATCGCTCGACGGATTTTAAGTCCGGCGCGTCTACCAATTCCGCCACACTCCCAAAAGGAATTAGCGCTTTCTAATCGTAGCCGAAAGTATCCCCTTTATCCAAAAAATATCCTAAAATTTACACTTTTAACGATCCGATAGGCACGCTAAATATATATTGATTACTTTAATTGGAATAATGCAAATATTCAGTGGTAAATAATTTATAGGCTGATAAATTATTAAATATAAATTTTATATAAATAAAGCATGGCTAGTATCATTAGAGCTAAAAAAGGTGCTTGGTTTTTAGGAGTTTGCAAAGGTCTTGAAAAATCAAATAGAGGTAATGCTCTTTTCTGGAGATTAGTTTTTTTAATTGCATCATGCTTTACTCTTGGCTTAGCAATTTTGATATATCTTGGATTGGCAGTTATATACCCCATTGAGAAAGCAGAATAAATATTTAATATCTTTGTTTATATTCTTTGAAGAATATTTATACTTTTAATTGTCAGATTAAATCTAATTTTTTAATTTAATGTTCCTTCTACTTGCCATTGTAAAATTTCACCTGCATGAAATGGTTTTATTTGTCCCACAATATTTTCTTGTTCAAAAACATCAATAAACTCTTTAATTTTATTAGGTCTAGAAACCAATTTTAATTTTTCTTTATTTGGGGGAACATTATAAAAATTAGGGCCATTTAAACTTGCAAACTTTTCAAAATTATCTAGAGCATCTTCCTCTTCGAATACTTTTAAATAGCTTTCTATTGCTACTGGCGAATTGAAAATGCCCGCACATCCACAAAAAGCCTTCCACTTCCTAAGATGTGGAGCAGAGTCAGTTCCCAAGAAAAAACATTTTTTTCCACTTGTTGCAGCTCTCCTTAAAGCCAGTCTATTATTTTCCCTCTTCGCAACTGGTAAGCAGTAAAAATCACTATTTAAGCCTCCAAAAAACATTGCATTTCTATTTATATGCAAATGATGCGGAGTGATAGTAGCTCCAATATTATTTTCTTGAACAAAATCCACTGCATAAGAGGTAGTTATATGTTCTAAAACGATTTTTAATTTTGGAAATCTTTTAGTTATTTTAGAAAGTTCTTTATCTATAAAAACTTCTTCTCTATCGAATACATCTACTTCAGGATCAGTCACTTCTCCATGAATTAAAAGAGGTATTCCATTATCTTGCATTGATTCGAAAATCTTATATAGATTTTCTATTATCTTTACTCCATGACTGGAATTTGTTGTCGCATTAGCAGGGTATAATTTCGCTGCGAAAAAGATATTATTTTTGAAACCATTAATTAGTTCTGCTTTATCAGTATCATCTGTAAGATACATTGTCATTAATGGTTCAAACTTAGAACTTTCTGGTAACGCTTCAAAAATAGATTTTTTGTAAGCGATAGCGCTTTCAATTGATGTAATGGGATTTTTAGTATTTGGCATAACAATAGCTCTTCCAAAAAATTCGGAAGTAAAATGAATAATATTTTTTAATACAAGCCCTTCTCTTAAATGTAAATGCCAATCATCAGGTTTTATGATGGTTAAAGTCTTCAAAATTTTTTCTATTTAATCAATTTTAACAGCAAATTAAAATTGACAATAATTTATAGATATTCGAGGATAGTTATTAAACAATTATGAAATTTTTATTATTTAAATGAGATCCTAAATATGAGTGAATTTTTAATTCCAATAATAGAAATAGTTTTAGGAGTAGTTTTACTTTTTGCTGGAGGAGAGTTTTTTATTCAAGGAGCGATATTTTTATCTTTAATTTTAGGAATACCACAAATAGTAATTGGATTAACAGTTGTTTCTCTTGGGACGAGCTCGCCTGAGTTGTTGGTAAGTTTAAGTTCAATTTTAAAAGGCAGTGATTCGCTTGCGGCAAGCAATGTAATTGGAAGCAATATTTTCAATGTTCTCGTTGTTTTGGGTATAAGCTCATTGATTACACCTCTAAAGGTAAAAAGCAGAATAGTTAGAAGAGATGTGCCTCTATTAATGGCTATCTCATGTGCCGTTTGGGCCATGTCATCCACAGGCTTATTAACATTTCAAGCAGGGGTCTTTCTGATATTTTGTTTAATCTTAAATACAATATGGGAAATTAATACCATCAATGAGAAAGGAGAAGAGACAAAAGATGCTGAACCAGAGATAGAAGAATTTAAAGATAACTATAAAGGGAAGCTTAATATTTTACTAAAGTTAATATTGGGAATATTTCTTTTAAGCTTTGGTTCAAATATTTTAGTAAATGGTTCTCAAACGCTTGCTACTCTTTTGGGTGTAAATGAAATTGTTATTGGTTTAACTATCGTCGCCACCGGAACATCTTTACCGGAATTAGTGACTTCAATAATTGCTGCATTTAAAGGCAAAACAGATCTTGCAATAGGTAATGTAATAGGTAGTAACTTGCTAAATCAACTTTTAATCCTAGGAAGTTGTAGTATTTTTTCAGGATTTAAAGGGTTAGTAATTGAACAAAGTCTAATAAAAGTTGACTTACCTTTTATGGTTTTAACTACCTTTGCATGCTTACCAATTTTCTGGAGCAAAGGGAAAATTACCAGAATTGAAGGATTTATTTTGATTAATTTTTATATTTTTTACATTCTCGATAAGATACTCTTTTTGAATGGATATAATTATCTCTCTGAATTAAGGATAGGTTTATTTATTTACTTTTCACTACTTTTAGTAATTCTATTTGCTCAAGAAAAATTAAAATTTTCTAACTCATAATTTTAGCCATACATAGTCACAAACTCTTCTGAGATAGTTGGGTGCAAAGCCATAGTAATATCAAAGTCTTTTTTTGTTATCCCTGCATTTAATGAAATTGATACCATTTGAATAATCTCAGATGATGTTTCTCCAAACATATGGCATCCCAAGACTTTATCAGTAAGCTTATGAACTATAATCTTCAACATACATTTTGATTTATTCTCTTCAAAAGTATTAGACATAGGAGTAAATTTGCATTTGAAAATTTTGATATTTTTTTCAGAGTAAATCTCTAAAGCTTTTTTTTCACTTAAGCCAACTGTTGAAATTTCTGGAATAGTGAAAACGGCCTTAGGGATATTGTCATAATTTACTTTTCTTTTTTGGTCATTAAAAAAATTATCCGAAAAAACTCGCCCCTGTTCTATTGCTACTGGAGTTAAGTTTGGTTTATTTACAATATCGCCAACTGCAAAAATATTTGCGTTGCTTGTTTGATTAAGATCATCAACATCTAAATACTGGCCATCCATCTTAAGATTTAAAAAATCTAAATTTAAAGGCAAAAGATTTGGTTCTCTACCTGTAGCGATAAGGATATTATTAGTTAGGAGTTTATCACCCGAGTCTAAGGTAGATTCCAGATTTCCATTTACCCTCTTGATAGCCTTTAATTGAGTATTGGAAATTATGTTTATTTTAGTAAACGTAGGTGATTCTTCTAAGCAGAAAGAAAGATCTTCATCAAAACCATTAAGTAAATGTTGACCTCTAATT